>JAEWRJ010000001.1 GCA_023460055.1 Bacillota bacterium
TACTGCGACATACTGAGCTTCATTGAAACCTGCAAAAGACGATCCATTTTACCCTTCAAGGCGATCCTGATGGCCTTGGATGACCAGCGCGTGCTCTCCTCTTAGTTCTTAGGGCTGAATAGTAACCCCCCGCGCGGTATCTTTGTAAACTTTTCTCCGATTTTCATTGACAGCGCTTATTTATTGGATATAATCTCTTAGAACATCAAACTATTTGATATTCAAACATTTATGCGGGAGGTCAGCGCCATCAATACGCACGACCAGCTCAACAGCTTTTTGGTGGAAGTGTTCCACAGCATCATGCACAGTGAATCGCAGGATCTCAAGGCACTGGGCTACAAGGACCTGTCCATCTCCGAATTGAATGTGATCGAGGCGGCCTGCCAGCTTGAGCCGGGCGGTCAAAACAGCGCCCGCGGCATCGCGCAGCTGGTTGGCGTCACCCCCGGCACCCTCACCACCGCCATCAACGTGCTGGAAAAAAAAGGCTACCTCCTGCGCAGCCCTGATCCCTATGACCGCCGGCGCATCCGCGTCAGCGCGACGGAGCTGGGCCGCAAGGCAGATCAGGATCACCGCCGCATTCACAACCGGATGGTGGAAGGTGTGGCATCCCTGCTCGACGAGGAAGAAATGCAGGCCCTGCTGCGCGCGCTTGAGAGTATATCATCATTCTTCAGCACAGAAAGGAAGATAAAATCATGATCCGTATCGTCACCGACAGTACCAGCGATTTGACCCAGCAATACCGCCGGGACAATGACATCGCCATGCTGCCCCTCACCATCCATTTTGAAAGCGACAGCTACCGCGACAGCATCGATCTAAACAGCAAGAACTTCTACAGCAAGCTGCGCGAAGCCAAGAACCTGCCCACGACATCCCAGGTCCCTCCGGGCGATTTCGAGGATGTCTTCCGCCCCATCGTGGAGAAGGGCGGCGAGGTCATCGCGATCACCATCGCCTCGCTGCTGAGCGCGACCCACGCGTCCGCCGTCCTGGCGGCGCAGGCCGTCGCGCCCGATAAGATCCATGTGATCGACTCCACCTCAGGTTCCTTCGGAACGGCCCTTTTGATCAAGCATGCCATCAAGCTGCGCAAGGAAGGCAAGCTGAGCGCCCGGGAGATCGCGGATGAGCTGCGCGCCCTAGCCCCCCGCGTGCGCATTTTCGCGGTGGTCGATTCGCTCAAGTACCTGAAGATGGGCGGCCGCCTGTCAGGCTCCGCCGCCTTCATCGGCACCTTGCTGGGCATCAAGCCCCTCATCGAGGTCAAGCAGGGCAAGGTGAACGCCATTGCCCGCATCCGCGGCGAGAAAAACATCATCAAGACCTTGCTTGAGCATTTTCAAAACGCCAAGCCGGACCTCAGCTACGGCGTATCCTTCGGCAACGCCGACGCCTTTGAGCAGATGCAAACCACCATCAAGGCCTTTGAGCCCGTGCTGAAAGGCGTGGATATCTATACCAGCGACCTGGGCGCCGTCATCGGCACGCATACCGGGCCGGGGGTCGTGGGGATCGGGTTTATCGTTTAATTAGTACTGATTCCAAACTTAAACGCATCGTCGCGTTGGTCCTTTTGCCTTGGCGCTGTGTCGCCGGCAGCTTGACGTAGCGCTGCTACGCCTGCGCTCCCGCTCCTTACTCCAAGTCTAAATTACTCAACGCTTGGGATGCGTTAAAGTTCCTCATCAGTATTTTAGCGCCACTGACAATTACCTCGAATAGCACCTATACAGAGAAGCCGCCCAATAGGCGGCTTCTCTGTATAGGTTATAAAAATCTTGGTTTCAAAGTTTACCTGATCGGACAGGCTCCGCCGGCGCAATCCGCGTCTTCATCCAGATCAGAGACACCGGCTTTTTCAAACCGGGAAAGCACCTCGGGGTCAAAGGGCTTGAAGGAGGCCTGCATCTGCTCACACTGTTCCCTGGTGATCGTCTCATAGGGGGCCAGCTGATAGGTGCCTCCGTCAAAGGAGAGGAAGGACACGCCCACGAAGTCATCCCACACACGGATGATCTCCTGTTCAACGCCGTCCCACTCATCGGGCTTGACGGTGATGGTGTTGCTTGAGTTGTGCTGGGTGTAGTGCTGCTGGAAACGGATGTAGCGGGCCAGCTGATCCAGAGCGGACACATCATCCTTGGTGATCTCCGCGCCGGAGGCGACAGGGAAATCGATCACCAGCGTGCGCGCGTTTTCAATCAGGCCGCCGGGGGTGCCCACCTCAGGGTGGACCTGCCAGCCCAGCGCCAGGGCCGCCTTGGCCAGCGCGTCATCAGCCGATATGCGGATGCGCCTGATGAAATAGGGCGCGTGCGCGTTATGCAGGCCCGCCGATACGCCGCCCGCCACCAGGGATAGCGTGCCCTCCGGCTTGATCGTGGTCACTAAAAGGGCTGAGGGGATACGCAGCTGATGCGCGTACTCATCAGCGGCCTCCCTGGCGGCCCCGGACAGGGCGGCCAAATGCTCATCCTGCTCCTGCCGGGTTAACCCGGCAAAGGCATCCTGCACGCCGGTCAAACTGCAGCCGGTCAGCCGGTCGCGCTTGTGCTTTTCGTTCCACTCCGGCAGTTCCAGGTCGATCAGGGTCATGCGCATGCCCGCGCGGGCGGACAAGGCCTGCGCCTTCTTAGCGCCCTCCAGGTCAAAGCCCGCGGTACCCCGGAAAGCGCAGAGATTCACCGTGGTCAGGTTGCACTGCTGCTTGGAATCCAGCAGGATCTCCCCGCAGGGATTCACCCCCTCTACGTTCTCCCGGCGCTTGCGCGCGGCATTCAGGTTGATAAAGCCGGGTTCGCCGTCCAGCTGAATCATCAAAAACACCAGGTGCAGCAGATCCGGCTGCGGCTGCCCCTCCAGCGCCATCGAGTTGTTGGACAGCCTGCGGTGGCCGATGTTGGCGCGCCCGAAGTGATAAGGCGCGTCGCCGTTGACCGACGCGTCGTATGATTTTTGAGACAGCTGATCAAACCAGGCGGGCGGGGTGATGCCCATGTTTTCCAGCTGGCTGCGCACGGCCTCGTGCTGCTGGAAGTGCCGCTCGCTCCAGAAGCCGTTGATGCCGTACTTGGCAAACAGGCATTCCATGTCAGACGGGTCAAACAGGAAGATCTCAGCCGTGCGGCGCACGCCGCCCGAGACCACATTATTGCCGATCAGATTCCCCATATCCAGGATGTGGATGGGCCGCACCTTGCCGTAACCTTTGCTGTCCACGGCAATGGGGGCCAGGCTGGGGTCGATCTGGTTTTTCAGCGCCGCGTCAAAGCCCGCGAACATCTCCCGCAGCGGCTCCGGGCCGGAAGCCGTGCCGCCGAAGGTTTTCAGACGCTCGCCCTTGGGCCGCACGGAGTTGAAGGATACCTTGATGGTATGCACATGCTCGAAGCGCTCTTCCGTCAGCAGGCGCAGATACTCCCGCAGCGCGTCGCGCCAGCCCTCCTTGCTGTCGCCCACATAGATCTTGGCAAAGCCGTTTTCCAGGTGGCGCACATCGGTATGCTCCAGCCGGTAATCTTCCGGCACCGGGTTATACTCCGAAAGGATCAGACGGGTATTGACGCGAATAGGCGCCAGACCCGCCGCCATCTTGGGCGTGCACTTAAAGCCCACGCCGCTTCCCAGCATCAGCAGGTAGAACAGCTCGCTGAGATCCTCCCAGGTTTCAATGTTGGTGAAGCTGCAGTTGAAGTTGGACATCGGATAGTTTTCGGACACTGCCGTGCCGCCCACCCACAGCGTGCGGCCGGAGGGGAACTGGCGGAGATTGAAGATATTGTCAAACAGATCCCGGGCTTCCTGCTGCAGCCACATCAGCGGCAAAGGCAGCCCCGCTTTTTCACGGTGCTTGATATCCAGCCCGATGTTGTATTCCACCGCGCGGGCCACTGTTTCCTTCCAGGTCTCACGCCTGCCTTCCTGCGGCAGGAAACGGGCATAGGTCCTGTAAAATGTAAACAGCCCCAGCGGCGTCATATGCGCCGGGCGGTCCTTGTATTGATTCAGAAACTCTTTTGAAAGCAGGGCCATGGCGTTTCCTCCTACAGCAACGGGCAAAAGGCCCGCGCTTCACTCTGTATGTTTATATTGCTCTACCGGTTCGTTCTCTTGAGAACATATCCTATATTGTGTGCCGATTAGATCTCAACCACAACATATAGTTATATTAGGCAGATAGAAGGCACCTGTCAATGGCTTATTTGGAAAGGATGCGGAGAAAAAACATAAACGGAATGTATGAAGAACATCTCAGCCTTGAAGTATTCAAGGCGCAAAACTTGTATCAGCTATGCTTGAAACGCCCCCATCCGCGCACGCAGGCCAGGCACAGGGCCGTGCCAAGCAGGGCGATCACGCACCAGGAGAGGACCGTCGCGGGCCAGCCATAGCCCTCCGCCAGCGCCGCGATGCCAAAGGACGACAGGGCGCTGCCCACATAGACAAAAAAGTTGAGCAGGCCGGACATGAAGGAGATATTGCCGAAGCATTCAAAGTATTTGGGAAGCAGGGTGATCAGCACCATGTTAACCCCGTTCATGCTGGCCGCGGCAACTGTCAGGGCCGCCGCGCTGAGGGCAAAACTGCCCTGGCCGGCCAGGCGCAAAACGATGAGGGCAAAAAAGCCTGCCGAAAAAACGGCGGCAGCGCAGAGTATTTCGTTGCGGATCAGCCTGCGGTTGATATACAGCACAATATAGTTGGTTACGATCGCCAGCGCGGGGATGGCCACACTGCTCATGATGGCCGCGGCGCTGCCCGTGAAAAAGGATTCGTTCAGATAGGTGGGCATCCAGGAGGAAATGCCATCCCGCAGCATCCCCTGCAGCATAACGGCCCCCAGGATCAGGGCAATCATCCCAAGGATCCCTTTGGGCATGGGGACAGGCCGGGTAGCTTCTATGCGCGGGGAGGCGGTATCCGCGGGCTGAGTCTTAGGCAAAATCTCTTCAAACTTCTTCAGCCACAAAAAAGCCATCCCGAAGGCCGCGGACGCTGATAGATAAAACACCGTCCTCCAGCTCGACACATTAATGATCAGCGGCGCGCAGAGGTAAACAAAAACCGTGGCAAGCAAACCGCCGGAACTCACCCAGACCACGGCTTTTTTATACGCGTTATCGGAAAAACGGCCCGAAATGATTTTGACCAGCGGCGGCCAAAGCATCGCCTGGGCGAAGCCGTTGACGCTCCACACCGCCGTTCTCTCCCAGGCAGAGGCACAAAGCGGCAGCAGCAGGTTCATCACCGAGCAGACCAGCAGGCCTGTAAACACCAGCTTTTGAGGGGCCAGCCTGTCCCCCAGATAGCCGCTGACCAGCTGGCCCGCGCCATAGAAAATGAACAAGCCGGTCAAAGCCGCCGAGGCCTCCAAGCGGCTGACCCCTTCGCTGGCGATAACCTCCACCATGACTGCGGCGTAGTTGATGCGCGTCAGATAGCTGCAAAAATAGGCAAGAGAACATATCGCCACCAGCTGCCGCGCTTGTCTGCGTTGTATCAGGGTCATGGACTTACCTCTCTCCGATAAGACATTCAAATCTGATTATAGAAATATCGGATTGCTCCATGCCCTTCTGCCCTGCGCGTCCACACACTCGGCGCGTACATAGCCCGCCCCCTGAGGAACCCTGCATTCCGCTTCCCGGATGCCCTCTCCCTTGACATAGTGGCTGGGCCAGCGCTCAAAGCGCAGGGTGATACTTTGGCAGGGGCCGCAGACGACGCGGGCGGTTCCGTCTTCCACATAAAAGTCATGGATCTCAGGCCCGCAGCTGGCATAGAAGGCGCCGCTTTGAAGGGCATTCAGCACGCTGTCAACGGTCTTTTCCGCGCGCGCCATCACCCAGCCCAGGCCTTCATGGCGGGGATGATGGCAATCGTCCACCGCTACCGCGAAGATGCGCTTGCCCCGGCACAGCAGCTCATCCCAGTAGAGGGCATTGTTGGTATCCATGCCGTTATCCACCGCGCAGCCGCTGTTCCATACCTCCATGGCGAAGTTGCCGGGAATATCCTCAAACTCGCGCGCGGCAGTGCCGCTCCACTGCGGGTGGCAGTAGAAGGTCAGGTTGCCATGGCGCTGCAGGTCCTTCACCCGGGGAATAAAGCCATATTGATCGTCAACCGTCATAAAGGGGATATGCTCATCCTGCTCATAGGTGAGCCCCTTTTCATACGCGCGGCCCAGGGCGACATGATGAAAGGTATGCACGCGCCGGTCCCCTTCCGCCTTCCTGACGTTTCCTTCCGTCTCCATGCCGGGGATGACCAGAAGGCCCGTCTCGGGCGCGTAGTTCGTGTAGTTGTAGCGGTCATGGTCGGTCAGCGCGACAAAATCATAGCCCTTCTCGGCAAAGGCCCTCAGCAGCTCCGCCGGCTCCCTGCGCCCGTCGGACCTGGTGGTGTGGCAGTGCAGCGCCCCGCGCAGCAGGGGAAGATCAGAGCCGAAAGCAGCTTGACGGTTTATCATATCTTGTCTATTCTCCTGATATTTATACTGATGAGGAACTTTAACGCATCCAAAGCGTTGAGTAATTTTGACTCCGCGCAAGGAGCGGGAGCGCAGGCGTAGCAGCGCTACGTCAAGCTCCCGGCGACACAGCGCCGAGGCAAAATGGCCGACGCGACGATGCGTTAAAGTTTGGAATCAGTATTATCATTAAACGCCCGGGTGGCCGAAAATCTCTTCCCGTGCCCTGAGGCGCCGCGTTCTCTCCCCATGCTCCCAAACAGGCTTTGAAGGCATCCTGACAGGCTGATCAAACCGCCCGGCCGGCACGCGCAGCCGGCGCGGCGCGCCGGAGCGGATGGCTTCGGCGTAGTCTTTCGCGCTGTGCAGCCGCGTATCAAATATCACGCCGCCCAGCTGCTCATCCTCATACTGCGCGGCGCCATGGATATCACTGCCCGCTGTCGCGGTCAGCCCGTGATAGGCGATAAAGGCATGTGTCTGGCTGTCAAAGGCCGCGTCATTGCCCGCGTTATACACTTCAAAGGCATCCGCCCGCTTGAGCCCCAGGTGAATGGCGGGAATATAATCCCTGTCGCGGAAGGGGTGCGCCTGCACCACGCAGCCGCCATAGCGGTGCACCTGCTCCAGCTGCTCCCGCCTGGTCCAGCCGCACACCTCGGGGTGACTGCGCAGCCACTGCTTATCAAGGCCATACACCAGATAGTCATCCCCGTCATAGGTTTCCTCCCAGCCAAAGAACACATCAAGGCCGATCTTCTCCCCCGCCTCGCGCGTCTCCTCGTAGCCGCGGCAAAATTCCCCGACGAACTCCGCCCAGGGCAGGTGGCGGTTGACCGCGCAGTTGCCCCGCCAGAAGTGATCCGTCACCATCACGCCCGCGTAGCCAAGGCGCTTATAGCGTTCCAGATACTCCGGCCCCCGCGACCTGGCGCAGGCGCTGGCAACTGATGTATGAAAATGCGTTTCGTACAGGTAGCCCTGCCGGGCTGTCATCCCCTGATCCTGCTCCATGCGACCTCCATGATATCTCCCAAACAGCCGGCGCGGCTGCTTGAACAACCTGACTCATACTATAGCACGGAACAGATGCGCAGGCAAAAGGAAACAGGCTTCTTTTCCCGAAAAAGATCACAATCACCAGGTTGTCGCAAGCGCAAAAAAGCGCCGCGGTTTTCACGCGGCGCCGCCGTTTGATGATAAAGATTAGTTCTACTTATTGATCAGCGCGATGCCTTTATGCAGGGTCTCGGCGTCGATAGCGGTTTGCGCCCCGGCGATCAGGTAGCCTCTGGCATCGATGAAGTAGGTCGTGGGGATCGATCTGACGCCATAGGCGGTGGCTGCCTCGCCAAAATCAAAGTAGACGGGGAAGGTGAACCCTTGACCCTGTACATACTCAGCGCCCTTTTCCTTTGTCTCGCGCTGGCCGTCCACCAGGTCGATCATCAGAAAGGCCACTTCGCCGCCAAGTTCCTGATAGACCTGTTCAAACTCGGGCATCTCCACCTTGCAGGGCGGGCACCAACTGGCCCAGAAGTTGATCACCACAGGCCTGCCGATAAAGTCAGACAGCTTGACCTCCTTGCCATCCATATCCTGCACCGTAAAGTCAGGCGCCTTCACCCTTTCGGGTTCGGAGGTGGCGGCCGCTGCCGATTGCTGAGGCAGGTCGCTCATTTCAGCCTCGGGCTGATCTGTGACGGCAGCCTGGGGCAAAACGACTGTTGATTGCGGCTGGGATGTATTCTCCGGCTGAGGCGAGGCAGATTCTTCAGGCGCCGGCTCTTCGCTCGGCTGCGCGGCGGGGGTGGGGGAAGCGCTCTCCCCGATCACGTTCAATGTCTCAGCCGGGCGGACACTGGAGCCCAGGCGGTCATAGGCAAATACGGCAAGGCCGATAAACAAGGCAAAGCCGGCCAGGGACAGGATGGTTCTTAACTTCTTATTCATTCACTTCAACTCCTCAAAAACTCAGCAATGAAAGCCAGTAGCCCATATAGCCGGTCGCCATCAGAATGCCGACAATGACCAGGACCAGGCCGGAAACCAGGTTGATCACGCGGTAATGCCGCTTGATAAAGTCAAACGCGCCTTTCAGGCGGTCGATCAGCAGGGCGCTGACCACGAAGGGAATGCCCAGGCCAAGGGAGAAAGCCAGCAGCAT
>JAEWRJ010000002.1 GCA_023460055.1 Bacillota bacterium
CGTATACCAGTGGGAGAAGTTTTCATCCCGCGGTGTAATGTGCTGCACAAATTCCTGCTTTGCCTTTGCCATACTGCCTCCTAAAAATAAAAAATACGCTCCGCCCCTTATGCAGGGACGAAGCGCAACTTCGCGGTACCACCTTGCTTGGCGCTGACGCGCCCGCTCAAGCCCTTAACGCGGGAAACGGCGGGAATTAGCCGCGGCCGGCGGGGCGGGAAACCCCGTTAAGGCCTGTTCAGTTCGAGGGTGAGTATAGCATGTTGCTTTGCAGAATGCAACGTGCATTACTCCTACTGAACAGGCCTTAACGGGGTAATGCAGCGCGCCGAAGGCGCTAATGCAAAATGCAGCGTCCTTACGAACTAATGATCGCGCTGCAGCGCGGGAAAGCCCTGGTTCCTCATTAGCGCCATCAGGCGCGCTGCATTAGGGCTTTAGCCCGCTGCATTAGCGCCTTGGGCGCGCTGCATTAGGGCGCCAGCCCGCTGCATTAGGATGAAAGCGCATGATGCGCTTTCATCACCTATGGCTTCCATACTTCTCATGCAGAGGGTACTTTGTTTTATCCTCAACACTGATATCCTTGCCCACCTGCACCTCGATCAGTGCCATGGCCGTTCTGGCGATGACGGTGTGGCGGCATCCTGCGGGCAGGCGGATCGACGTGCCGGGCAATAGAACGATCTCCGCGTCATCCACCACTGCCGTGCCCTCCCCGCTGATCACCGTCCACATCTCGCTGCGATTGGCGTGGCTATGGTAGTGCATGCGATGACCCGGCATCAGCGTTACCTTTATTGTCAGGCTTTCTTCCTCCACATCAAGCACCTTGAAGCTTCCCCAGGATTTTTCGGCATACATCACCTGCTGATGAATATCATCCACAAAAGGCTTGATATAGCTCGACTGTTCTTTGTCCGATACGATGATTCCTTCCGGGCTGGCTGAAACAATGACGTTTTTTAGCCCCATGCACAGCACAGGTACACTCAGCTCGTTGATCACATGCACATTCTCGCATGTATCGTTCATACGCACATTGCCAACGCAGTTTTCTTCCATCGCTTGCGACAGCGTATTCCACGTCCCCAGATCCATCCAGCGTCCGGCGAAGCGCATGACCTGAATGCTCGGTTCCCGCTCCGCCACGGCATAATCAAAACTTATCTTCTTCACTTGCTCATATCGGGCATACAAATCGGCATAATCCTGGTAGTCGATCAGTTCATGCGATTTATTAAGCATATAACCCAGCTTGAAAGCGAATACACCGCCGTTCCATAAAGCGCCCTGGCTGATATATTCTTCAGCTGTCTTCGTATCAGGCTTTTCTTTAAACGCCTTTACATTACTGATACTCCCTGCATCCACAGGCATGATATATCCATATTTTTCACTGGGATAGGTTGGCTCTATCCCCATCAGCGACAGATTTGCTCCGCCCGCCTGCGCAAGATCGCTCAGCTTGATCAACGTCTGGAAATAATCCTCGTCTACATATGGATCCACCGGGCAAACGACCACTGCCTCATCCTCAGCCACATTCTTAACGTCACGCAGGTAGGCGCAGGCTAAGGCAATCGCGGGGAAGGTATCCCTGCGGCATGGCTCCACACAGACGGATACCTGGTTTCCCAGCTGATTATGGATAGCTGATACCTGGGACTTGGATGTCGCTATTGTTACTGTCACATCCTTATCTACCGCCCGTACCTGCCGCAGCATGCGCTGCACCATGGACTCGTATTCTCCATCCTCCCCGCGGAAGATTTTAATAAACTGCTTGGACCGTATATCATTGGAGAGCGGCCAGAGACGTTTACCGGACCCGCCCGATAAAAGAATCAAGTTCATGATGCATCCCCTTTAGTCAATATAATACTTATCGTTCTGCCCTCAACGGATTATGTAAAAAATCCTGATAAGCAAGCTTGATACCTTCTTCCAGTTCCGTTTTATGTATCCAGCCCAGGGCAGTCGCCTTGCTCACATCCAGCAGCTTACGGGGTGTTCCGTTGGGTTTATCTATGTCCCATCGGATCTCGCCCTGATAGCACGTCACTTTGGCCACCAGCTCTGCCAGCGCCTTAATGCTGATTTCTTCACCTGTGCCGGCGTTGACCGTCTCATCGCCGGAATAGTGATTCATCAGGAACACGCACAGGTTGGCCAAGTCATCCACATACATAAACTCGCGCAGCGGGCTGCCATCCCCCCAGCAGGTCACAAAGGGGGCATTTGACTTTTTCGCCTCGTGGAACCGGCGGATCAGTGCAGGCAGTACATGGCTGTGCTCAGGGTGGTAATTATCGTTCGGGCCATACAGGTTAGTGGGCATAACGCTGATATAATCCGTACCGTACTGCCGGTTAAGGTACTCGCAATACTTCAGCCCGGCTATCTTGGCCAGCGCGTAGGCTTCATTGCTTCTTTCCAGCTCACTAGTCAGCAGGCAGCTTTCCTTCATCGGCTGCGGTGCCATGCGGGGGTAGATGCAGGAAGAGCCAAGGAACTCCAGCTTTTTGCAGCCATTCTTCCAGGCACTATGGATGACATTCATCTCCAGCATCATGTTATCGTACATAAAATCCGCCAAGGCAGACTCGTTGGCCACAATGCCACCGACTTTGGCAGCAGCCAAGAAGACGTATTCAGGCTTCTCCTCTTCAAAGAACTTCTCTACCTGGTCCTGCCTCATCAGGTCCAGCTCTTTGTGGGTGCGAAGGACGAAGTTGGTATAGCCTTGACGCTGAAGCTCCCGCAGAATCGCAGAGCCTACCATTCCTCTGTGTCCGGCAACATATATTTTTGCGTTTTTCTCCATCATGGTCATTTACTTCCTTCTGCCATCATCGTGGCTAATCTGTTATCATCTGCATTTGCAGCAGACGGCTTATCTCCGGTAGTCCGGAGGCTTGATTACTTGACAACGCCCTTTTCAAGGTACTCCGCAAGGTTCATCTTGATATGCTCCTCGGCGCGTTCAACAGCGACTTTCTCCATATCATGCTCAACCATGAGCCTTACCAGTTCTTCAAAGCTGGTCTTCGTCGGATTCCAGCCGAGCTCCTTCTTCGCCTTCGTCGGATCGCCCCAGAGGTTTACCACGTCGGTCGGACGGTAGAAATCCGGACTGACTTCGACGATCACTTTGCCGGTCGCTTTATCTACACCCTTCTCATCCATACCTTCGCCGACCCATTCCAGTTCAATCCCGGCATGGTGGAAAGCAAGAGTGGCGAACTCCCGGACAGAATGCTGGACACCTGTTGCAATCACAAAGTCCTCTGGCTTTTCATTCTGAAGGATAAGCCACATGCATTCGACATAATCCTTCGCATAGCCCCAATCGCGGAGGGAGGATAGATTCCCAAGGAACAGTTTGTCCTGTTTCCCCTGGGCAATGCGTGCCGCCGCCAGGGTGATCTTGCGCGTTACGAACGTCTCGCCACGTCTCTCTGACTCATGGTTGAACAGGATGCCGGAGCAGCAGAACATGTTGTAAGCCTCGCGGTATTCCTTAGTGATCCAGAAACCATACTGCTTGGCAACGGCATAAGGAGAGTACGGATGGAACGGCGTATTCTCATTCTGCGGCACTTCCTCAACCTTGCCATATAGCTCGGATGTGGAAGCCTGATAAATCCGGCAGGTATCAGCCAGGCCGCAGACACGCACTGCCTCCAGCACTCTCAGAACACCCGTCGCATCGACATCGGCTGTGAATTCCGGAACATCAAAGGATACTTGGACGTGACTCTGAGCTGCAAGGTTATATATTTCATCAGGGCGTACAAGACCGATCACCTTCACAAGGCTCATACTGTCCGCCAAATCTCCATAGTGCAAGTGGAAATTCGGATGTCCTTCTAAATGAGCGATTCGTTCCCGGAAATCCACACTGCTTCTCCTGATAATCCCGTGTACGTCATATCCCTTCTCCAGTAGAAACTCTGACAGATAACTACCATCCTGTCCAGTCACACCTGTGATCAATGCCTTTTTCATACTTACCTCCACTATGCCGCGCTTACGCGGGTCTTGTTTTCTATCGTGGTTACCACGCTGCCTCTCTGTTAGGCTAGCCTCTTATATGGATAACCAACTTTCGTTATTCTACCGTCAGGATTGGCGAATTAGAATTCAGGATATTGGCTTTCGTTTACATTATATTGACTTATTGAATAGGGTGAGAAAAGCCAGCGGCGCGATTACCACTGGCTCCTATACACACTCGGCGGTACTCCTTCCACTTCTTTAAACACACGGCTGAAGTAATGGAGCTGCCCTAAGCCACATTCCAGGCCGATCTCTTCCACACTCTTTTCACTGAACCGTAGGAGCTGCTTTGCGTGGGTAATGCGAAGAGAGGTAAGGTAAGCTGTTATCGACTGCCCGAACTGCTCCTTAAAAACCCGCGTCAGATAATATTTGTTGATGAAGAAGCGCGTCGACAGCTCATCCAGCGATATCTTCTCAGCGTAATGCTGCTCAAGATATTCTTTCACATCAGCTACGCTGGTTTTCTTTGGTGCTGATTTGCCTTCTTCCGGATGCCAGCTCTGTTCCATCAACAGCGTGCATAGGTGGTTCAGCTCTTCATTGATCCGCATATCTCGGATGTAGTCCGAGCCACTGGCGAGCTTGTAGAGGGAGTCAAGGACAGATATGAACGGTGCCGTCTCTTCCGGCCGAAAAGTGGGGCGCCCACCACGTTCCACATATTTCTCATAAACGAACGAAAGCGTTAGCCCGTAAAAATGGCACCAACGCAAAGACCACAGGTTTGAATCTGTGGTATGAGAATAAGGCTTCCGGCAATCGATGAAGACCATGTCGCCTTTCTTCAGATCATATTTTTTTTCATCGAAAAATAACTCGCCTGTGCCGGACAATACCGTGAAGAAGAGATATGACTGTAAACCATCACGCTTACTTGTATGCGGAGCGAGAGCCTGAAGCGTTCCTATCTCCTGAAGGTGGAGTAGGGATGATCTTGCGAAGACTGATGGTGTATAAAGAACACGATTGGAGGAGACGATAGATGCTGTTGTGAAATATTTATTCTGATCCATATAGTCTTGCCCCCTCCTTTCCGTTTCACAAATTCTCTTTTATCCTGTTATACTGGGCTCTTAATATTCTCCGACTATGTTCATCATAACAGTCAATACCGCCAATGTGTTCGACTTGCTTTGATGAAAACAGTCTGTGAAAATCGTCCATCTTGCCAACATAAACAGGTATATCGTAATCCAGAAATTCTTCGTTATCTTTGAACTGATCTCCTGTAATATCCACAATCAACCCACCATTCAGGATAACCCAGGCATGGCTTTGCGGATTACGTTCCTGATTTTCTTCCGTCAGAGGATGAACTCCACAATAGTACGTAGTGTCCCCTGAATAACAGCCCTTTACGCTGCCAAGCAATCAAGCAACACGCTGTCCTCCGTTTTTCGGCCCCATCCACTCCTCCTGAACCAATCCAAAACAAGACAAAAAAGAGACTTTAGCCTCTTGAACAGGTTCCGCGTCAGGATGGACACATGGATGTCCACCTCGCTGGTATGCTTTAGGCGCATCAACACCAAATCCAAGCCATACCGGCGCTTGCATACACCGATACATCCTTCAATCTCATTGCGTTCCCCCGATTCCACCCGTTCCAGCTCCAGGGATTCCAGGTATGCCTCCTTGTCCCTGGGCGGACGGCCCAGCTTCGGACCATTCAGCCGGATCCCACGCTCCTTGCACCAGGACAGATTTTCCCGGGTTCGGTAAATCCTGTCCACCAGGCCCCGCTCCGGGTAATGCCCTGTCCGCTCCTTGTACCGCTCCATGGATTCTATCAGCGTTTTTCCCTCGTTGAATGCATCCCAGGAGATCTCTTCAACCCGCGCGTAACCTTCGTTCATGCTCAGCGCCACCTTGGCGCCAAACTCCACCGCCACCGCCGTCTTTCCCCGCACAATCGGCCGCACCCAAGGTTGGTGCAGGCTCACAATCCGGTCGTCCACACGGTGGGTGTTGTTCTCGTACATCTCCCGCTGCTGCTCATACAACTTGCGGATGACCGCCAGGTACTCCAGCTGTTTCGCGCTGAGCGCATCGGGGTTGGCAGCAAGGATACTTTCCAGATAGCCCAGATCCCGATTGACATATCCCAGCTGCTGCCGGAGGGCTTTCCGAACCTTCTTGCGGTTGGGTTTCCGGTCACGAACAAAGCGCAGCCAGTCCCGCCTGGCCAGATTGCGGTAGGTCCTGGGCTTCTGTCCCCCAGTCGCCCCTGCCTGGTGGGCCGTGTCAATCATCCCCTCCAGCAGCTCACGGCTTTCGTTCAACAGGGAAGCGTCCGTGGGATATCGGATATTCTGGGGACAGCAGGTGGCATCCAGAATCAAGGTGCCTCGATTCCCCGGTTCATCGCCGTTGCCAGATCTGCCATCATCATCATCATCATCATCGCCATTGGGAGCTGGTACTTCTTCGTCATCCATTGTCTTGCGCCCGATGATGTAGTCATTCACCTCTGCCAGCATCTCTGTGGTGATGCGCTCCCGGAACCAGGTCATCACGCTGGGGTCAAAGGCCCGGGCATTGGTGTATTCTGCAAAGCCCAAGAAGTACTGCAGGTAGGGGTTCTCCCGAATTTCCTCCACCGTATCCTTGTCCGAGAAACCGTAGCGTTTTTTGATAATCAGTGCGCCAATCGCCATCCGTGCGGACTTGGCAGGCTTGCCTTCCCGGGGATTGGTGAACAGGGCCGCATACTGCGTTTCAAAGACTGCCCACGGAATCAGCCGGGACATGCGAACCCATCTGTTCTCAGGATTCAGCCTTACGCCGCCAAAAAGCGTCGCATCCTCGAAGAAGGTCGCCTGGTGTGCTTTTTGCTCGTACATGCCGTTTTCACTCCTGGTCAGGTGCAAGGGTTTTGCTTGTTTTTCAAGGTTTTCTTTGCACCAATTATACCAGAAAACCGCTGAGAAGTGTTGTGAATGCTGGGGTTTTTGCTTGTTCAGGGGACACTACGTAGTCTCATAGCCGTGTTCCATCAGATACTCTGACAGAAAAATCGCAGCATCTCCGCAGCACCCCTTCGGAAATCGATCCATTGGTGGAGTGGAGAATGAAGTCCTCTCAATGGCCTTACGAAGGTTAGATGCCAGTATTCTTATGTTTTCCAAGTCTGTCATATGACACCCTTCAACACACTCCGATTCTTTTAAAGATCGGTAGCAGATAGCTTGCTCCGAACACATTCAGTTTCTTCGGTCCGGTAACCACACCGAGCTCAATTGCTCTATGGTAGGCTCGCATCACCGTTGCTCTGGTTATCGATTTCTCTTTCCGATCCACGAACATCTCCGCACCGCGAATGCTATAAGTGAACGTAACGCCTGATCTGGTACCGCGTCCGGTAGTTGTGAAGATTTCGTCTTGGTGAGCAAGGATCATATTCCAGAGCTTGATTTCGGCAGGATCGGTTAATTCTTCAGCGTAGTGAGGCATTTCTGTTTGTTCTTTTTCTGTAAGCCACTGTTCCCAGCCATGCCCCCAACGTGTTCATTATAAGGTCATCCGTTTCAAACATTCCGAATCTCGTAACTAACTGTATTATCTCTATCACAAGAGAGAACAAAAATCCCAGTAATATTGTCTTTCGAGGCGGCAGATGCAGTAAAAACCCGGATGGAAAAACAAAAAGAACATTAAGATAAAGACCAAATAACGGATCGAACATTCTCCTAACTCCGTATATCTGATAATACCTCCTCATCTATACCCAGACATGTTCTAGTGGAATCAAGTGCATCTGTCCAAAGCCTTGATTATCCCTGGCTAAAATGGTTACGAATAGCACGGCAAGAATATAGATTTTCAAGGCAAGATCGATCATTCTTTTTTCCCGTATCGGAAAGGAAACAGTCATTATAGCCATAAATATTGTAGTAATTATTGCTTTTATCATTGTTACTTCCAAAACCGATGCATAGTCGCTTAAGCCGATTTTTCTTTTTTATTTGAGCGCTACTTTCCTATACTGAATTGCACAACATAATATACGTAATTGCCCTATTCAAGCCTTTTTGTTAAGCTTTCTTTATTGCGCCTTTTAATTTTTTTAACATCAGTTTGAATTCTGGGTTACGATAATAAATAGCCAATTCAATTATTACTGTTACTGCTGAAGCGATGAGTAGCTTAACAATGAGCCCCGCTAC
Source organism: Bacillota bacterium (assembly GCA_023460055.1). Lineage (GTDB taxonomy): Bacteria > Bacillota > Clostridia > Christensenellales > Aristaeellaceae > UBA1038. The sequence continues at coordinate 8,232 of JAEWRJ010000002.1, forward strand.
CCCACCAAACGTAATAAGCTTACACAGTAAAAGCGAAAGGCTTACAATGACAATACATATAAGAAAATCTTTCAATTGTTGCATATAGTAGATACTTACGCTCTTTCCAAAACGCTCAAATACAACTTTCCCCTCATACCAAAAAGATGTCAAGAGCCTTGATATCGCTGTTGCCACAATTACACCAGGAACGCCAATCCACTTGCCAAATAAAATCGATAGAACAATATTAAGAGCTGCTGCTGCAATATTGATATACTGAACCTCTTTAAAAATGCCCATAGAGGATCGATACATCCACATGGTATTCGTAACCATTCGCAGATAAAAAACAGCAAGAACAGCAAGGACAAGAGAATAGTCCATCAGATATTCTGATCCAACCCAAATAGGTATAAAATCCTGAACAATACAGGCATAACAGGCAGTACAGAAAGTTCCGAATAAAGCAAACCCCATCAAAGCAACACGAAACATTTTGTAGGACTGTTCCATATCACCTTCTACATTTAGATTACCAAAGCTCGCTACTAGTCCATTTGCTGTAATTCCTGCAATAGCGACAATATACGTGATCAGCATATAGTAGTTAAAATAATATCCAACGAATATCGTTCCAAACATTATGGAGATAATGATACTGTCAGTCTGGTCAAGAATTGTATCAGATACTTTAAAAAGGAAAGTAGCCTTAAGGTTTCCGAACAATTCTTTTTGTTCTATTACCACTTTTTCATCTTTTATATGCCTTCTCAAGAATGGGTATTTTTTCAATGCGATATAATTTAGTATTACATTATTCGAAGCAGTACAGATTACTTGAATCACTAGATAACCGAGGAAGTTTCTGATAACAAGGAGATAAACAATCTGTAGTACATACATTGCTACTGTTGTTGCTGTTTGAACAACATTAGAAATGTAGTCATTTTGATCCGCCTTTATGACCATCGTCCGGAAAACAACAAAATAAGAGGCCACAGAATTAATAAGATAAAGAACATAATAAGTAATAACTTCGTTTGCCGGAAGGGAACTATGTACGATGTACTTTAAAAATGGAATAAGAATTAGTCCAACAGATAATATAACTACAATTATATATGTATAAATCTTTTTAAACTCTTGTACCAGCAAACATATTCTGTCTTCATCTTGATCCTTGATTGCTCCATAGAGATAGAACATAAGCACATTACTCAAGCCTAACTCTGCCAAGGAGAGTACAGAAAGAATATTGGTATAGAGACTACTGACTCCAGTATATTCAGCTCCCAACAGGCGAATAAATAATGTTCGCGTTGCAAATGCAAGAAACAGCATCAGCACCTTATTAATCAAACCGGTAGCAACATTTTTCAATGCTTTACTGCTTCTACCCATTAGATCGTATCCTCCTCAAGCCACTAACATATCCGAGTCATTAACGTATTCATCATTATAATCAATAGTTAACAGTACCCCCCCTACATCCCTATCTTGGTCAATCGTCCCTATTTTCTTGGCAGGATTTCCCGCCCAGATTTCATTTTCAGGGACATCCTTTGTTACTACTGATCCAGCACCAATCACACTATGCTGTCCTATAGTGACTCCCTTTAGCACAATAGAGCAGGCACCAACAAAAACGCCTTCACAAATATGTATAGGGGCAGTCTTGACTATTTTATCCCCATTCATCCTATCATCATATCGAATTGAATGAAAATCCGAATCCCATAGTTTACAGCAAGCGCCAATTAATACATTGTCATCAATCTTGATCTTGTCATATGCGGTTATCTGCGATTGACTAATACCAACATTATTGCCAATACGAAGTTCTCCATTATAGCCTACTGAAAAATGACAATGCACTCCACCAGCTGTGGGATTGTAATTTTCATTTGATGTAATGATACAGTTGTTTCCAATATGAACTCCTGACTTGCGTCCATGAACAAATACCCGGCCGTGTATTCTAACGTTCTGTCCTAAATATACACATTTGTACTTCAGCATTAACCAATTCCACAAATTGTCAAGCATTTCATTTTCCCCTTACTTCGTATAGTGATTTATATAAAGCAGCGTAAGATGCTCTAAAAAGATCAGGGCTTAAAGATTCTTTATAAGCTACATAACTGTCATCTAATTTAAAATGCTCTGTCAGTGCCATGTCAACAGTTCGCGCCAAATCATCAATATTCTCGCTTTCAAATGTATAACCAAGGTGGTGTTGTTTAATTGTGTAACCCAAATTCCCATGACCCGCCCCGAGAATGCACTTGTTATAAGAAACGCCTTCGCCCAAGGGACCGCTAGCGCCATTAAAAGATTTTCTATATGGAAGAACTATGATATCACTTGCCGCAAATGCATATGCCAACTCTTCATCGGATAAGTAATGGATATTCAGATACATCTTGTCTTTAATTGTGCTTCCCATATCTAGTATATCTTCTTCTGTGAATTTGTTAACCTGTCCTGCAACTAATAGTTGAAACGGATGGTTTACTTTCTTTAAAGCTTCAATTAGAACATCAAGTCCCTTGTCATATCTGGTGCTGCCTATGCAAGCAAGTGTTTTAATGTGAGGGTTCAAGCCCCAAAACTCTTTTGCGCTATTTTCGTTAATTTCAATTTGGTTGAACTGCGGATACTCAATATGCTTAACATTCAAAATACCAAATTCTTTGACTTGATGCTTCAGGAATGCTGAATGCACAACAACGATTGATACTTTTCTGGCGATAGTGCGGATACTACATTTTTCAATGAAACCCTGACGTATCCAGTGGAGAGTAATAACTGTTTTAAAACTTTTAAACTTATTAAGTCCAATCCCAAAGAATCTATAAAACAAATCTCCCTCTAAAAAATGGACAATATCAGCATTCTCTTCATGAGCAAGAGCGGCCATTTCATTCAACCATTTAAGGTATTTTGAAAAAGATCTCTTTTTACCTTCAACATTCTTTAACACTCGTTGGCGGCAATCAATCGATTTAATCTCTTCCGGGACTATTAAAATCGCATCCTTTTCTCTTCCTTTAATGAGATTTGTCAAGTATACAAGATTATGACCTCTAGAGCCCATTTCAACGTACGCGATTTTCAATTGTATGTGCCTCCATTATTATCTTCCAATAATTCTTGAACTCTGTCCAACAATCAAAGCGTTTTCGGGAACATCCATATCGACATAAGTGTTTGCACCTATTACCCCCCCTTATGAATCACAATAGATCCACAGATAACAGCATGGGGATAAACTGTCACATTATCTTCCACCTTAGGAATATCTTTATTTGAATGGCGTGTACCAAAAGTAACTTCCTGATATACTGTGAAATTATCACCAATCGAAGAGCAGTTCAAATGAATCCCACCGCCATGAACGATTTTTAAGCCCTTACCAATATGAATGTTTGTATTTGCATGTATTCCATATTTATACTCATAATGATGCAATATTAAGTATGCAAAAGGGGCAACCAATATCCTGGATATCTTTCCTTGCTTTGAAAAATGCACTATTCTCAGCCAAACTTGATATCTAAAATAGCATCCACTAAAAGAGAAGTATGTTCTTATAAAATTTGGAAAAGTAGGAGATATCCTTCGCTCTAAATCACTTCTTATATAATCGTAAACTTCCATATTATCTCCGTATCACTTTATGAAGGCTGAATATGGTTCTACAGTGCTAAATACTTCTGCGCTAACTGTTACAGTTCCATCGTCATTGATATATGACTCTGAAGGGTTATAGTTTGTATAATCACCATAAATGCAGGACATATATTCTGCGTACATTTTAGGGCAGCGAACTGAGAGGCCAGCAAAATCATGTTGTATGCCTTCGCCGAACCACTTTATCGGGATACCACGTTCTTTGTCTTTTCCACCAACCATTATAAACTCATTCGTTTTCGATATGTTTACATATAAATTCGCTCGTTTCTGTACTGCAATTTCCCAACTTGGGCAAAGAACGCATGAAACTCCTCTTAATATCTTCTTCCAAACGGGCTCTCCGGTTTCATAATTAATACGGGTACCTATACGCGCTTTATATATCTCACTTAAAAGAAACAGCCACTTTCTTTTTATCTGTTCCTTGGGGTAGTAATCCATAGGGAAAATATCTATATAGATTCCTTGGTTGATTTTGAGGCCTTTCATCATTGTCTGAATGAAAGTAGTATTACTATCTCTCAATTTAGCAAAGGCTAATGGGAACTCTTTTTCAGATTTACACGATTGCAGAACTATATTATCAGGAAAAAATGCTTGCCCGAATTCAAGCAACTTATCGTAATCATATCTTGGCATTGCTACATCAATATCATCATCTAAAGGAAAAAAATTGCTGTACTTTATTGTGCCTAATAAGCTTCCATGGACCATATAATAATTCAGATTCAATTTCTCACACACATCGATGAACAGACGCATCAGACTCTTTTGAACTCTATTCATTTCATCTACTTGCTCTTGCGTCAGTCTCATAATTGCTTCCCCCTAACTATGTGATATCCCCGAATTCCAAAATATACGGAACATGTCCGCATCGTTGATCTTCCGGTGGCATTTGACTATAGTCACCATATCTCATGTATAAATGGGTCTTCCAATCTCCAGGTACATTTACTTCAATATCTTCAAATTGAGCTTTCCCTAATGGAAAGAGATGAAGATAAATATTATCATAATTGGGCGAATTTAGCGCTCCATAGCGTTGTGCTTCTGTCCCATTGTACAGACCCATGAAGTAATCTATCTTTCGGATACAGTACTCTTGTGGGAAAACTCTAACCGCATGACACACGATCCACTTAACTACTTGCTTTATAAAACCAAATTTCCCCGGCACCTTTCGATCATATAGTGGTGTTTGCCTACATTGATAAATAAAAATCCATTTTCTGACATTCTTAAACTGTTTTCTTCTTAACGTTTCATTATCCGGTATTTTATCAACCGGATAAATGTCAATATAAATTCCTGTCTCAATATCGACATTTCGATTTGTATATTCGACGTATTTTGTCCCTCTACGGCGTAGCTTTGTATATGGATATGGACACTCAGGGCAATTATATGGATTTTGAATAAAGAAGCCCTCTGGCAAAAAATTGGACGCTTCTTTTACAAATTTCACATAACTTTCTCTTGTCAAAGCAACATCAATATCATCGTCCCACGGAATAAGTCCTTTAAATTTTTCGGCCCCAAGTAATGTACCACCATACACAAAATAAGTTAAATCTAGTTTCTCACATATATTAATAAATACGCGTAGATTATCAAGTTCAATTTTCTGCAGCAACTTAAGTTGTTCTGGCGTATAATATTTTTCCCACAGCTCTCCCATTAGTTTTTAGCCTCCATATTCACATCATAAGTAGTAGGCATAAATGGAATGCTAAGTACGAACCAAATAAAATAAATCCCCGTAAATTCCGTTTGAAAACCATGTACAATAATTGCAACTATCGCGAAACGAAACATATATCCAAATACGCCTAATTCATCTTCGTTTTCTTTAAACTTCCTTATCATTTTTTTCACATATGCCATTAAGAGCAATACGCCAATAATGCCGTACCCAGAAAGGATTCCAGGGAAAAACAATGAACCGTTTACAATAGTTGTCAATGCATTATTGTATAGGCTTGCAACTCCAGCAACAGAAAGCCCCTGCTTCGGGAAAAATTCAGTATAAAAATAGCCTTGCAAACCATTTCCAACACCAAGCAAAGGGAATCTTAGAAACGTTTTCCAGTTAACTATTAATGGAGCAGTTCTTAACAAAGTGGAACCATTTTGAGAATCATTGATCTTTCTAAATACTAAATATGAGATATCCTCAAAATTGAAAATAGACCTTATAATATTATCCGGCATTATAACTAGCATCATTATTCCAATAAGAAACACTGTTACTGCAAATTTCAGAAATCTTGACCATTGCTTTGTTCCTCCCCTTAATGAGAATAAGATGAAATACAAAACTACAGCAATAACCATCAAATAGGCTGATGTGCTCTGCATAAATACAACAACAGGAATCCAAAGTAATATTTGAACATAATATTGCATTGGTTTATCTGATATCGTTGCTTTTGCTAACAGATAAGGAAAAACTAACACCGAAAAAACTCCACCAGCTTTTGCTCCTTCTGTTGCTGTCAGTGACAATTTATGCATTGAATCTTCCGGAAACAAAACGCCAAAAATATCGATAGCCCTTCCAAAAACGCTGAAAGCCCCACCAAATAAATATGTAAGTAGTTGATAATACCCAAGAATAAGCAAAAAGACACAAGATGCACCGAGCACCTTGTCAATTTCTTCCTTAGCTAAGACATCAAAAACAAATATGTTATATACAACAATTAAGACATATTGAAGATAATATATTAATTGCCCAACTATGCCAGAATAAGCACTTTCTCCAGCATAATTACCATATATAATTTGTATATATGTGGCCATGATAATTGAGGAGAGACAGAACCATAATACAAGCTTAAAAAGCATTTTTAACAAAGGCGCTGTATTTCCATCTCCAATGTATAGTTTTCCTCTTTTGGAAATCAGAGCAAGTGTAAGCCCCAAAGCATGCAGTATGACATCAAAATAATTTCCCGCGCCGTGCAACAGTACAGCTCCCCCAGATAAGGGAGAAATCATTCTAAAAGTCAGCAGAAAGATATATGCTTTCGCTATTATTTTGTGAACGTCAATTGAGTATTGTTTGTCCAATCTATCGCTCCCTTATATTATCCTCAAGAATCTTGTAGTTAACCCGAGACATATTCTCTATGGTATAAGTTTGTATTCGCTTCAAGCTTCTAGCTCCAAAATCATGCAGTATTTCTTGCCTACTAGTGATATAAAGGATTTTATTCAGCAATTCATTAGGCTGATCCACAGGAACTATATATCCATTTTCATTGTTGGTTACAAGTTCTAAACCAGCCACGCATTTATCAGTAGTAATGATAGGTAACCCAAATGACATTGCTTCATTAATAACTAATCCCCACACATCAGATCTTGTCATTAATACAAATAGATCAGCTGCCGCGTAGTACTCCATTAACTCCTGCTTAACTTTAAACCCTATAAAATGAACATGATTCAGACCCTTTTCTTTTTTCCACTCCTTAAATTCTTCTGTCGGTTCGTCTCCTAAAATATACACTCCCATATTATCTGGCAGCGTCTCGGCAGCCTTCAGTAATATATCATATCCTTTGCCATAGCCTGCATCATAAGAAAACCTTCCTACGGAAAGAATTATTCGATCCTCTTTCAGTTCCAATTTTTCTCTTAACTTTCTAACACTCTGTTTCTTTAATTCTTTTGCTCGAGCAAGATCTGTTTCCCACAGAGATGTGAATGGATAGATGAAGCATTTTTCTCTTTGTGCGCCATAATGCACAAGATATTTTGTCGTAGCCTCTCCACTACTCATCCATAAAGAGGCAGAAGAAATATAACGCTTCTTCACCATCAATTTAAGCTTATTCTCGTTTTCTGCTATAAGTCCGCCATCTGCCTGGATTATATAGGGGATTTTGTGAATATTCATGTAGCTAATAGCCAACATAGACGTTGGAGATGAGTAATTACCAATTATGATTGCGTCCCATCCCCACTTTATTACTCCTATTATTCCAAAGCAGAGAAATTGATCTGTCTTTACTCTCCTCCCTTTAAGGAAAATAGGCTTATAGTGTTCAACCTTTTCTCCAACCCATTTATTATCTCTTTCCGTTGATGTTAATCCTTCATATGTAACTGTTAAATCGCAGAGTTTGCCGAATTCATTAAAAAAATCTGCTCTATATGGGGATGGAATATTTGTCAGAAACAAGACCTTCATTCACAAAGCACCTACGCTCTCTCAATCATTCTTATTACTTCTTTGATATCTCCTGCCTTAACTGCCACCGAATCTTTTCTATGAATCGTCTCAGGTGCTCCTCCTGATGCATAAGTGATTACTCTCGTACCACAAGCCTCTGCCTCTATATTAACAGTTGGGTAATTGTCCTCATATGTCGGATTAAACAATACTTCCGCTGCTGAATAGATTCCCGCTAATTCTTGGGCACTGTCTGTCTTCTTAATCCCTATAACACCTTTGGGTAAGGTCTTTATCAATTCGTCTGTTAAGCCCACCAGCACAATCACATATTCATTGCTAAGGTTAGTCGCCAGTTTGCAAAAATCTTTTAAACCCTTTCGAGGTTCCTGCCACGCGTTTGATACTCCCAGCACTATTTTTCTGTTACCAATACCATATTTTGATTTGAAATCACTTTTTGTAGCTCTAAATACACTTGTGTCAATTGAGTTGTAGCTAACAGTGACAGGATAATCCTTCAAATAACTTTCCCTTGTAAGATCTGCCAGCCATTTACTTGGCGTTATTAACATCAGATCCTTCACTCCTGTAAAAGCAGATCTCTTATCACTATAGTTTTTCTTCGATCGATCAAACAACAAGCTTGCTGGATATTCTTTCTTTTGAGGACAATGGTCACAACCATTTTTCCACTTATCACAATTACACATTGTGAAATAAACGCAATGTCCAGTAAACGCCCAACAATCATGAAGTGTCCACTGAACCTTCATCTGCGGTCTTGATTTAATCCATTTGAAAAGAATCTTATAGTTGATGTAATAGCCATGAATATTATGTATCCATAACAAATCTGGATTATATACATCTGCCCATTTTAATAATTTTTTTGTTGCTTCCTTAGATCCACAACCTTGTGCATCGAATACTCTGGTTAGCAAACCATGTATTTTAACTTCATTATCAGATCCAAAATAGTGTGCAAATCTCTGATACTTTTCAGGCACATCTGCCCAACGCCCGAATGCAACTTTCACTTCGTGGCCTTGCGCTTCATAGTTTTCGGCAATTCCTGCGCATATTTTACCAGTGCTTGTAGTTCCTAATACCTCGTTCAATAATAAAACTCGCATTTAATTTACCCCATGGCGTATTTGACAAGCTCATAAGCCCACCTGTACAAGTAGTAAAATTTACTCATGCCATATTTTTTATAGATACCATAGGAAATATCTACTCGCTTCTTGACCTCTTTTAGGCCCTTTCTAGTACTCATGCCACCTTCCCCAAAAGTAAAATTAGAAATGACATGATCAGTAGTTACCATCTTTTTCCCTGCTTGATGGACTGCTGTAATATAATCCCAATCATCATACATTGATTCTAAAGCGTAAGGGAATTCTAATAATGTCTCATGCCTTGAGAACATACCAGGATGACACCATCCACGTGCTGTCCAAAGTTTACCGATCTTAGCGTGTTTGATCCACGTCTTACCTCCACACATGCGAATACTTCCCCACGCAGCATCATAATGCTCTGTTTTATAAAGTTTTACCATTGTTTCCACAGCATCTGGCTCATACCAGTCATCTGTATTGATCTGGCCTACTAGTTCTCCCTTCGCAATCCTGGCACCCTTATTGAGAGCATCATACATTCCTTTATCTGATTCAGAGATAATAGTATATGAGATCCCCTTCGCTTCAAACTGTGGACGATATGACTCAGCAACAGCAACCGTACCATCCTTCGAGGCGCCATCAATGATGATGTATTCAATATTCTGGTAGGTCTGCGCTAAAACGGACTCAATGGTTTTTGCAATTGTTGCCTCGCTGTTGTAGGCCACACTCAGAATTGACACCAACATTTTTCTTTCATTTCCCCTTAGCGTGATTTTCTAACATTGAAGTAATTTCCCCTCAAACAACACGAAATGCTCTGGAGCCTTTTTCAGCCTCCGGAGCGAAATCGTTCTCATTACCTTTTCCTACTGGCCTGCATTTCAACCAGCTCCTTCAACTCAACGCTTCTGAGTTCCCGCTTACTGCGGTCTTAACTGCAGTGTGAGATCCTCAGTTACCGCCACCTTGACCACAGTCCAGATCCCTGTTGCCGCTGTCTTAGCTGCGTTGTGAAAACCCTGTTACCACCATCTTGACCACAGTCCAGATCCCGGTTACTGCCGTCTTAGCTGCGGTGTGAGAACCCTGTTACCGCCATCTTGGCCACAGCCCAACTCACGGTTACTGCGGTGTTAAGAAACTCTCGCCCCTCGGTACTCTCCCTTAAGAAGACAAGCCTTAGACATAAGCATTTTCCGTCTATTCCTGCACTTCTTGCCCTAGACCTCCGATGTCCACACGGCCGCTCTGCACCCTATGTGTCTGTCCCATATCTTCTTGTGCGAAACCATCGAAGGGAAATATGTATGTGTCTAATCCTGTACTTCTTGCGCGAAACCATCGAAAGTACCAACAACTCGGTATGTATTTGCTACATTACTCTGCCCTATTCTTAAAGCGCTCCACCGAAGGCACACATATCCAGCAACCGTGAAATCAGCCTCGATTTTTGTCTAATCTGCCCAATGTTCGCCCTGTTTTTCCCATTTTTCTGTGCGATTTGCCTCGTTTTCATAGTCCAAAGCAGTAATCTGGTTGACATCGACGCCTTCGGTGCTTTCAGGCAAGAAGAGGATCTTCAGCGTATACAGTATCAGCTTCAAATCCTCAACAACGGATTGATTGGCAATATACAGCAGATCCATCTGCAGCTTATCATAGGGCTCTGTATTATATTTGCCATGCACCTGAGCATAGCCGGTCAACCCTGCCTTCACCTGCAGGCGCAGATCAAACTCCGGCAAGGTCTGACGGTACTGCGCGGCAATCACCGGTCTCTCCGGTCGGGGGCCTACGATGCTCATATCCCCCCACAGGATATTAAACAGCTGAGGCAGCTCATCAATACGCGTTTTGCGTATGATGGCACCGACGGGCGTGATACGGCTATCCCCCTCGCTTGCCAGGCGCGCCACGCCATCGACCTCAGCATCCGGTACCATGCTGCGGAACTTGATCATCTTGAATACCTTGCCGTTGCGGGTATAGCGCTCCTGCTTATAAAACACAGACCCGCCATCGTGCCGCTTGATGGCAATGGCTGCCCCCAGCATAAAAGGGCTGAAGATGATGAGCATCAGCAAAGATATCAGAATATCCATAGCGCGCTTAAACACACTGTAATACATAGGCGGGCTGCTTCTGCGGCAAAGCAGCACCGGTACGTGGAACATCTGCACATTCTTCGACCCGGCCATCAGTATATCGCCTGTGCGCGGGCGCACATACGCCTCGATGCCGCGCGCTACGCAATACTTTATGATATCATTGCGCTGCGTACTGGGCACGCCGCAAATAAATACGGACTTAATATCACTCAGCTCCTCCGCCAAGCGGCCCTCAACCTGATCAAGGCGCAGTTCCTTCACAACGGTATAATGCGTCCCCTTCTTTCGAAGGGTTTGGATAAAGGGCTCCGCCTCTTCATCATGGTATATAATGGCCGTACGCTGGGGCTTCTTCATCCGGGCATAGAGGCGGGTAACCATATTGGGCCAGAGAAACGCGCAGGCAACATGCCCGGCAAACACAAGCAAGGCATACCCTATGGAGGGGATAGCGCTTAATACCAGCGCCTGCATCACAAAGATGAAGGTGTCTGTAAGCCATACGGCCAACAACTGAGAAAAAACTAGCTCAGTAGAACTCTGATCTGCTCGGAAGCCCCCATAGGCCTTGGTGAGTATAAAAAACATGGCCGCGTACAGCCCCATCAGCACAAGGGTATTGGTGGCATGCAGCTTGTACGAATGCTGAATCAGCAGCCACCCGCACGTAAATATCAGGGTGGCCACCGCAACCAGCATCAGCTTGCACAGCGTGATCAGCGCAGAGCGGTATGATTGCCTGCGCATTTCGCGGTACCATTTCTGGTTATTGGCCAAGATCTGTTGGCTTTGGGGCATAAATACCTCCGAATGATGAATGCTAAATGCTGAATGCTGAATGCTGAACAGTGAACGCTTTGGCGTTCAAATGCTGAATTCTGAATGCTGAATGCTAAATGAAGCCGAAGGTTTCGGGAATCAAAAATGCGCTCCATGGAGCGCAAATTCTGAATGATGAATGCAGTGTGCCCTTGAGGCACATATGCTAAATGCGAAATGCTGAATGCTGAATGAAGCCGTAGGCTTCGTGAAGCAGTGGTAAACCGTGGGCTATGCCCAAGTGAAGCATGACCCTTGGTCATGTAAAGCAATTGGAGCTTGGGATTCTTTATTCCCCATTGCTTCCCTACTGCTTCACCATTGCTTTCCTACTGCTTCACCGTTGACCATATCAGCCGAGTGTTGCAGGATGGTATTTGAATCAGCGCCGTAGCGCGCGAGCGCGGTTATGGCTTCTTTCATCCTGACAGGGCGGGTCGTAATGTTGTGGGAATCCGTAGCGATGTGATCCAAGGCTCCTTCTTTCAGCAGCGACTTTATGAAACGCTGCTGCCAAAATCCCTTTGGATTGATGATGGTGCCGCAGTTGACCTGGAAGGCCAGACCCAGTTCTTCGCGCAGGGCGAGGGCCGCTTTGGGGTGGCGGACCAGGGCGGTATAGCGCTCCGTGTGCGCCAGGATGGGGATATAGCCGTGGGCGGTGAGCTCGGCGCAGGCCTTGCGGATCTGCTCATAGCGCTCCCCTGGGTCAAACTCCACCAGTACATAGGCCGTGCCGTTCATGGTGGGCACGCGTCCCTCATTAAGGTACTGCACCGTCATCGGCGTGTAAAATATCTCAGCCCCCGGATAGAGCCGCAGCCCCTGGCCCTGATCCCGGCACCAGGATTGCAGGGCGGCAAGGCGTTGCCGGAATCGCTCCCCGTCGAAAGGAGCGATTCCGGGCATAACATGCGGCGTTGCGATAACGCATGTTATGCCGTCCGCAGCCGCCGCGCGCAGCATGTTGATGCTGTCCTCCGGCGTTTGCGGCCCGTCGGCGTCCATCCCCCACACAAGGTGGTGGTGGATGTCCACCACCGGCGACACATCGCCGAATGCTGAATGCTGAATGCTGAATGCTGAATGGTCGCTCTGCGGAGCGGGAGGGGGCGCTGTTGCGCTAGTGCTGAATTCTGAATGCTGAATGCGGGGCGCTGTTGCGCCAATGCTAAATGCTGAATGCTGAATGCTGAATGAAGCATTTTCGCTCTGCGGAGCGGGAGTAAGCGCAGCTTGCTGCGCTAATGCTGAATGCGGAACGCGTGGCGCTGTTGCGCCAATGCTGAATGCGGAATGCTGAATGCTTAATGAAGCATTTTTGCTCTTCGGAGCGGGCGTCTTGGCATACGAGCCGCCTCGGCGGGTGGATCTTAGGTTTTTATTCTCCATTCCGACCTTTTCTTTCTTTTTCTCATTCAGCATTTCGAATTCAGCATTCAGAATTTGTGCCCCGTAAGGCACACTGCATTCAGCATTTGTGCCCCGTTGGGCACACTGCATTTAGCATTCAGAATTTAGCATTTATCGATAACTATAAACGCGCAGCGGACTTAGTTATCGATGTAAGCAGTGCGATAAGCTCGTTAACTTCTTTTCTGTAGCCGGTGAATTCACTTTCGTCGATCAGGCCAACCTTGTGGAGCAGCCTCAGCCAAAAGTCTGTTTCGTTAGCTTCTTTCAGCGCAATGGCCATCTTTGAAATGAAGTCAGCCTTGCTCTGGGCTCTCACACCCTCCGCGACATTCGCGCCGATACTGGTGCCGGAACGAAGCAGCTGCTTGGACAAGTCAAACTCACTATGCGCCTGCCGCAACTTCTTCGCCAGCGAGTAAATGCTAACAGCGAAATTAAATGATTTCTCTGCTATCGCATTTCTCGCCTGTTGCCGCGGCAACTCGGCAGGCGCAAATGCTGAATGCGAAATGCTGAATGCTGAATGATTGCTCTGCGGAGCGAGAGAAGGCGCGGGCTGAGGCGCAGCTTGCTGCGCCAATGCTGAATGATCGCTCTGCGGCGCGGCATCAGCAGAGGCAGGGGTCTTCCTGGTTTCTTCCATTCGTTCCCCAGTTCCCTTCTTCGTCATTGCGCATTTAGCATTCCGAATTTAGCATTTGCGTCCAACAGGACGCACTACATTCCGCATTTAGCATTCCGCATTCAGCATTTCCCAATATTACAGCTCTTTCTTCCGGCGCTTGCCGGAAGAACGGCTCAGGCTCGCTGACGAGCCTGAGGCAGAGCTGTAATATTGGGAGTAATATCCTTGGTTATAGTACCTGCGGTTGGAGTAGCTATCCATGGGTACTTCATTGAGCACGGCACCCAGCACGGGGCACCCTGCGCGCTCAATCTGCCGCCTGGCCTCGCCAAGCTCGCGGCGGCGCACGCTGTTGTAGTTGACCACCAACACAGTGCCATCGCAGGATTTAGCTATCTCCGCCGCATCGATGATGACGCCGATGGGCGGCGAATCGACCAGCACGATATCGAAGGCGCTTGCCAGATAATCAAGCAGCGCAGGCAGGCGCGGGGTGCTGAGCAGGGAGAGCGAATTGCTGACATCGCGCCCCACCGGCACCAGATAGGCACCCGGGATGTTGGTTTGGTATACCACCTCAGCCGCGCTGGCCATGCCGGCCAGGTAGTGGGTGATGCCCACCGTGTCCTCGCCCTCAAAGCGGATGCCGTAGGTCTGTACGATGGGCGAGCGGCGCAGATCGCCGCTGACATATACCACCGTTTTGCCCAGAGCGGCAAAGGTACGCATCATGTTCATGGTGGTCAGTGTCTTGCCCTCGGCGGCCTGGCTGGAGGTGATCATGATCTTTTTGATGCCAGCGCCGGAAAAGGTGAGGTTGGCGCAAAGGGTGTTGACAGCCTCATTGGCCGCGTAATCCAGCGGCTCAAACTTGGTGATCATTACTTTCTTCATCCGCGCCCCCTTATCTGCCCCACAGGCATCGACGGTTCCTTGGGCCTGCCCGTCTTCAAGGGCTTGTTAGCCCTGAGGGCAGGGATCACGGCCAGCGTGACCAGGCCTGAGTACTTCAGGATATCATCAGGCGTCTTCACCTTGTCATCCATCACAAAGCCGGCGACAAAGATGCCGGCCATTAGCATACCGCCCAGGATAAAGCCCAGCATGACCGTACGGGTCTTGTTGGGGCTGACGGGGCGGGTGGGCTGCAGGGCGACGGACAGTATATTCGGTTCCTCCGTCGACATGGTTTCATATATATATTTCTTGGCAACCGTGGCGTATTCATTGGCCAGTATACTGGCCATGGCCGCGCTGGGCGACTTGACGGTGATATACAATATGCGCGTGTCCTTAGGGTTTGAAATGGACAGCATCTCCTGCAGCTCGGTATAGGTGTAATCTATCCCAAGGTTCTTCACCACCATCTCGTGCACTTCCCAGGTGCGGAAGACCTCCTGGTAGTCATTGGTGAGGTAGGTGCCGATCTGCAGGTCGCTTAAGTTGATAGCCGAATCCTTTGAGTTGGTCACATACAGCTTGGATGTGGCCTCATAGATAGGCGTCTGGAAGAAGAAGGTATATACCCCCGCCGCCACGGCCGCAAGCATTGCCGCCAGGATGATCCAGCGAAGCTTGGATAACAAAAAATAAAACAGCTCGATCAGGTCGATCTCTGTCTCTTCCTGCGCCGTGTCATCATAAGGCTTGATAGCGGCAGGCAGTTCTGCCGGCTGCTTGCGCAGCCCGGTATCGTTTTGCGTTGAAGGCATCCGTTCCTCCTTGCGCGCTGAGGCGCGCAAATGCTAGGCGCTGTTGCGCCAATGCTAAATGCTGAATTCTAAATGCTGAATGAAGCCGAAGGCTTCGGGAGAGCGCTGTTGCGCCAATGCTAAATTCTGAATGCGAAATGCGGAATGAAGTTACGAGGCAATGGGAGATAGGGTACGTCTCACACAGAGCCCACAGAGACACAGAGAGAGCCAGTGTTGTTTCGTAAATGCTGAATTCTAAATGTGGAATGACAAAGAAAAGGAAATACGCATAGATGGAGAATGTAAGAGAATCAGGTCCTCCAACCGCAGCGGTTCTCCGCTCTGTAGCGGGATCATGCTTCATTCAGCATTTCGCATTCTGCATTCAGCATTTGCCGCTACGCGGCACTGCCGCCTCTTCGCGCCTGCAGAGCAGGCACTTTGCGCTGGCGAAAGCCAGCTCTTTGCTATTGCCTCGATTCAAAAATGTCCGGCGGAGCTAAGCATTGCTTAGCCCGCCGGGCATCCTTGGTATTCATAGGAGTGAGATTAGTTGAGGATGGCCAGGACGGTGGTTTCGGTCGTCATGCGCAGGGCAAGATCGGCGGGGATGGTGACATTGACGATGCCGCCGGCGACCACTTCGGCCTGCAGGACATGCCATTCAACGACGCCATCAGCACCGACGAATCCAAGCATAGCTACAACCGGCTGACCTTCTTGATAGACGGTGGCGAACTGGAAGGGGACAACCACATCGCCCATGCCGGCGGTATAGCCGGTGAGCGCGACGGGAACCAGCTCATTGACTGCGAGTGCCGAGAGATCTGTACCGGCGGGGAGGGCAGCGGCGATATCGGCCTGAAGGGCTTCGCCAAAGAACCCGGCGGCGGTCACGCCCGCGGCGGCCTTTGCCGCCATATCCGTCACGACAGCAGCGGTGGCATCAACACTTTCCTGGCTGGTAGCAACACTCGCCACCACGCCGGGAAGGTTTGTATTGCCGGTTTGCATCAGATCTGACGCGGTCTTACTGGGCGTCGCATAGGCCGCGCCAACCGCAACCGTTAATGCCAACGCCAACATGATACCAAGCAGCTTCTTCATAATAAGTACCTCCATACATTTTTAAGCAACCGTTAAAGAGACTCAACCATATAATACCCACTTCCGGGCAGTTTGGCAATACCTAATTTTATTCCACCCCCCTAAAGAAAAGTGATAGCACCAGCTGGTCGAGCGCCGCCTGATCGGCAATAAACTCCATAAAGCCATCCTGCGCCACGATGTGCTCGCCCTTCAGGCTTTGCATGGGGGCGCGCTCATATCCGCTGGCCGCGTTGATTTCATTGATCAGCCGCCCGCGGCGCATATCCGTGCGCATGGAGGGCTCCAGGGCGTTTAACAGTGTATCGGCAAAAGCCGCGCTCTCCTTGAGCTTACGGGCCAGCAGGTCGCCCGCCGCGCTGAGGAACTGGCGCTGGCGTATCATGCGGGAGGCGTTTGAGCCATCGCCCACCTGCATCCTGCTTCTGACAAAGTACTCCGCCTGCTGGCCTGTCAGGCGAACGGTGCTGCCCTGTGCCATGGCCGGGTCGAGGGCCGAGAAGTCATCCTCAACCTTCACTTCCACGCCGCCCAGGGCGTCATTGAGTGTGGAAATGGCATCCATATCCAGCGCGATGTAAAAATCCACCGGCATCCCGCCAAACAGCTTGCTCACCGCGTCCGCCGTGAGGCGCGCGCTTTGCTCTCCCCCATCGCCAAAGCCATGCTGCAGGCTGATCTGCGCGCGGCGGCTGCCCGACACATTGCCGAAGATGCCAAGGGTGGTGATCTCCGCCATGGTGTCGCGGTCAATGTGGATGGAGGAGATGGTCTTGCCCTGGCTGTCGATGATCATCAGGGCCAGAAAATCGGCCTGGCCGCCATCGCGCAAGCCGCTTGAAGCAGTGCTGCGCTCCGCCCCCTTATCAATGCCCATCAAGAGGATGGTGGTGAGCCGCTGCTTCTGCTCGTAAGTTTTGCCGCCGTACTCTACGCGCAAGGGCGTTTCAAATCGCCCTTCCAAATTGCCCTTAGGCTCTTCCGCCACAAGCGCGGCGCGTTCAAAGTGCTGCGCCAGCATATACAGCCCCGCCAGCAGAGCAGCTGCCAGCGCTACAATGATGATGATGATCATCCACTGGCGGCGGCGGGATAAAGAGGAGAACCGGCCGCCTGGTTTACTTTGCATGTGATCCCCCTCTCTGCGCGCTGAGGCGCGCAAATGCGAAATGCTAAATGCTGAATGCTGAATGGTCGCTCTGCGGAGCGGGAAGCGCTGTGGCGCAAACTCGGTTTACTTAATTTAGCATTCAGAATTCAGCATTCAGCATTGGCGCATCAGCGCCCTGCATTCAGCATTTAGCATTCCGCATTATTTACGGAAATGCGCAATCAAAGCTTGCGCATTTCCGTAAACTCAAACGCCAGCCAGACCCGCCGCGCGCGTCCGTCGAACACGAACTCAATGAGGCCGTTGCGGCCGCGCCGGTCGATCTTGACGATGTTGCCCTCCCGCTCCTTCAGCGGGCCGGAGAGCAGCTGCACCTTGTCCCCCGCCATGTAGGCCTGAGACAGGCCGATCAAGCCCTTGTTATTGATGATCCAGCGGGCAAATGCTTCGTCTTTATCCTGGAGTTCCCAATGTCCCTCGCCGTCTGTCAGGAGGCGGTATACATCCGGCAGGCGGCCGCAATCATAAAGATTAATCCCAATAACATCAAAGGGTACGGATATAAATACGTACCCCGGCAAGAGAATGTGTTCCTTGAGTGTCTTTACGCCATTTGTGCTTTGGTGCTTGATCTGACGCACGGGTGTCGCGTACAAGCCTGGAAACAGTGCCATGATCGCCTGCGCGACGGAGTGTTCGGAACCGGTCTTGCAAAAGACACAGGTATATCGGTCAGACCCGGCCATATCCGGGAAAGAATCCATAGCTTTGCCCCTTTCGAATCATCCGGTTGAACAAAATTGTTCAGGTGACTCATCGAAATTGATAGAAACTTTTCTTCGCGTTTAACGCTTCCGATGAAACTCAAGGGAAGTGCGCTACGCTGCTTGTAATACCCAGGATGAAGACCTTTCCATCTTTCGGCCTTCAAAGCCTTCTTGGCTTTATAAAGAAATATACCGTTGGCAAGGCGTTTTGTCAAGACGCTGATAAATACACATGAGAATATAAACACCAAAGAATATCGTTTATGATTGTTGAATACATTCAATATGTAATCAACTTTATACTGTCATAACGCATCATATCTGAAGAAGGAACGAAGCACGAGAAATCTGCGCTTTTTCAGATAATTGATGGCTTTCGAGACGCGTTTTGATCCAAATTATCAAATATTCTGAATAGAACAAATCTTTTTATATTAGATTATTATTGATATTATAATCTACGTATGCCCAATTTAATTGTCACACATATAAGACATAACTCCAAATAGCAACCAAATTATACAAGCCTCAATCACAATTATTGTATGTTTTAATTTTGGAACAGAACCGCATCCAATCTTCATAATGATTAACAGCATTCGCCATCCGAACCTTCAGGCTTAATGCCCTGACTGGCTATATAAAAAGATGCCCGGCGCAGAGCCTAACCCCTGCGCCGGGCATCCATCATTATACTGTACTTACCCCGTCACTTGCATGCGGAGATCCTAACACACATCACACGGCTCAGCCGTTCAGATCGTCCTCGATCCTCAGCAGGCGGTTGAACTTGGCCACGCGCTCGGTGCGGGCGGGGGCGCCGGTCTTGATCTGGCCCGCGTTGACGGCGACGGCCAGGTCGGCGATGAAGGTATCTTCCGTCTCGCCGGAACGGTGGGAGATCACGGTGGTGTAGCCGTTCTTATGGGCCAGGCGGATGGTATCCAGGGTCTCGGTCAGGGTGCCGATCTGGTTGACCTTGATCAGGATGGAGTTGCCGATGCCCTTATCAATGCCTTCCTTCAGGATGGCCTTGTTGGTCACGAACAGATCGTCGCCGACCAGCTGGATCTTGTTGCCCAGGCGCTCGGTCAGCTTCTTCCAGCCATCCCAGTCACCCTCGGCCAGGCCGTCTTCAATGGAGTAGATGGGGTACTTCTCGCACCAATCGGCGTAGAGGTCGATCATCTGCTCGCTGGTGCGGCCTTCCTTATCGCCCTCGATGAAGTAGCGGTTGTTCTCGGAGAACTCGCTGGAAGCGGGGTCAAGGCAGATGAAGATATCCTTGCCGGGCACATAGCCGGCAGCCTTAATGGCTTCCACCAGCAGCTTCAGCGCTTCTTCGTTGCTCTGCAGGTCGGGGGCAAAGCCGCCCTCATCGCCCACGGCGGTGGACAGCTTGCGCTTGTTCAGGATGCTCTTGAGGGTCTGATAGACTTCGGCACCCATGCGCAGCGCCTGGTGGAAATCCTCAGCACCCAGGGGCATGATCATGAATTCCTGCACGTCAACGTTGTTGTCGGCATGCTTGCCGCCGTTGAGCACGTTCATCATGGGGATCGGGGGCTTTACGCCCACGAGGCCGCCCAAGTAGCGGTACAGCGGCAGTTCCAGCGCCTTGGCGGCGGCGGAAGCGGCGGCCAGGCTGACACCCAGCAGCGCGTTGGCGCCCAGCTTGCCCTTGTTGGGGGTGCCGTCCAGCGCGATGATGGTTTCATCCAGCTTGCGCTGATTGAGCGCGTCCATGCCAAGGATGGCGGGGGCGATCACTTCGTTGACGTTCTTGACTGCCTTCAGCACGCCCTTGCCGCCGTAACGGCTCTTATCGCCGTCGCGCAGCTCGACAGCCTCACGGGTTCCGGTGGAAGCGCCGGAGGGCACGGCTGCCACGCCGACATCGCCGGAAACCAGACCGATCTCAACCTCGATGGTGGGGTTGCCGCGCGAATCCATGATTTCACGCGCTTTGACAGAACTAATGCTGGTGTACTCGTTCATCTTTAAGTTTCCTCTCTTGATCTTAACTCGGCGCAAGCGCCTGCAATAGCTTCCCTGCCCGGTAAAGGCATAGTTTAGCCATCAATTCACATACTGTATGATACCCTTGTACGATAGAGAAGTCAAGGTAAAATCATAAACAAACGCATTCTCAGCGCCTTCTTTACGGCTCCTCAGCGGTATCTCAACGGCGTGATTTACGCCTTTCCCGTTCTTTCAGAAGAGCAGTCTTCCATTCATCGCGCAGTACGCCAAACGCGCTCATGCTGAGCATTTCCTCGAGTATGATATCCGGCACGCTCTTGATCGCTTCTTTGTCTTCAAAGAACTGAGCCAGCTGATCCATCTCGAAATCACTTACCTCAGCATCGTCCTCTGCCCCCTGGCCAAAGGCATTGGCATAGTCAGCTTCCGCTTCATCCAGGGCGGGGATATCCTCCACAAACACGATGTCCGTCCCCATCGCCTCCGCCAGCGGAGCAAACAGGGAAAGGGCGCGCATCCTCTTGACCAGTATCGTTTGCGGCCTTCCTTCTTTCTTGGCCGTTTCGAGCACCTGACGCGCGAATTCATCAGCATAATCTCCGGTGTCTTTGGCTAAGCTCATGTTGATCACCAAGCCGGTGTCACAATCCACAATGATCATCAAGCGGGGAAAGTATGGCGCTTTCTCAGGCATTTTGCCCAAGCGGATGGCTTCATGGTCGTTGCTGACAGGATCATTATGCAAGAGCACATCGCAGCCCCAGACGCCACTCTTTTTCTTTGAGCGCTTAACCCGCCCCAAGGCCAGTTCATCAATGGCGCGGGGAGCAGGATAATCCTCCTCCGCCTGCGGCTCAGGCAGCGGCAGGGCGCTCCATCCATAGGAATCTCCTTGCTTTTCAAGCAGAGGAATATCACGATCATAAGGAATCCCCTCCGTGAACCCCAACCGCTTGGCGGACGTGTCTTGCATTCTGCGCGCCACCTCGACCCCGGCGTCCAAGGCTTCGCTGAGACGGGCAATATCCTCTTCCTCCCTGATAGGCCAGGGATACATTTCAGGTTTGTGAATAATGAGGTTTGGATAGGCATTGACACCGCGAGGGGAGATATTGTTCTTTGCGCAATATGCTTTGACATTTTTCAAAGCCTCCGGATGCAGATCGTCCTTGCTTTCAAATGAGCACATCAAGCAGTTTTGAGACAGCATGATCTCATGCTTATCAAACTCATCCGCGTCCAAATCAACAGAGCTCATGCGCCGATAACTTTCAAACCCTTCGCTGCCCGGATACACGGCAAGGGCAGTAAACCGGCCCGCGTTTCCCATGACGCAGCAATAACCGATCCCGCCGTCCGCGAAGCGCAAGGCAAACAGTTGTGAGTCGTACAGCTTTTTCCATAATTGCGTTTTCTTAAAACCAAAGGCAGCTTCGTATACTCTATGATAATCCGCCAAACTCTTCCCCTCCTCATAAATCATGATTGGATGAATACAAGGTATAATGCTTGAGCCTGTATGTCAACGAAAAAAACGGAACAAATGTTACATTGTTCCGTTTGGTGCGGTCAAGAGGACTTGAACCTCCATGAACGTAATGCTCACTAGAACCTGAATCTAGCGCGTCTGCCAATTCCGCCATGACCGCGTGCTCACTCTGGAGTGCTCAGATAAAATAACATAGCTTCCATGCTCTGTCAAGCGCTTTTTTATGGGGACGCGCAAAAACTTCCGCCTCGGGTGATTGACGCTGGATACGGACTATGCTATATTATCTCTTGCTGATTTGTTCGGCTTGCCAATGTAGCTCAGCTGGCAGAGCAGCGGTTTCGTAAACCGCAGGTCAAGGGTTCGAGTCCCTTCATTGGCTCCATCGAGGTGTAGCGCAGTTTGGTAGCGCGTTTGGTTCGGGACCAAAAGGTCGCAGGTTCGAATCCTGTCACCTCGACCACTTGCTCCGGTAGTCCACATGGATCTACCGGGGTATTTTTATGTACTAAACTCCTGTATCACATCAAAACCTTCGCTTTTCAGCCGCTCAATAATCACATTCAAATCAATCTTCTTCATGGCCGCTCCCTTGGGGATCGTCATGATCCTTCCGGCGGTGGAAAGCATGCCGGGCATGACGATATCCTTGAACCCCATATCTTTCATCAACTCGAGCAGTTCGGGATATTCGCTGCACAGGGCATGAACCGAACGGCCCAGATCGATCCGTTTGTTCCCCATCATTATTCTCCCCTAAATCAAGCAGTATTCCGATAAAATTATAGCAATCCATGAGACTTTGTGTCAAATGAAATGGCCCTCCTTCGGTTGATAAAGACGGGCTTGTGCTGTATACTGAACGAGGTCAAATGAGCTGAGGAGGACAAGACATGAGCCAGAGGCTATCGGGTCCGCACACGCGCGCGGCAAGCGCCAGCATCGGGCACTTCGGCCAGTATATTCTGATCACACTGGAGCAGCTTCTGCTTCGCGCAATCGCTCTGTCTCCCCTGATATACGCGCTGGTCAGCGGACAGTTTTTCGGCTTGCGCAGGGAGTATGTGCTGGCCGCGGCCCTGCTTTCCGCCCTTGTTCTATGGACTCTTCTGGCACTGCCCGCGCGTCTGCGCATGGGGGCTCAGCTAAGCGGCTGGTTCGGCGCGCAGATGGATGCGGGCAGCTGGTCTGACCGGCTGGCAAAAGGACTGGTCCCCTTTGCCAAGGCGCTTCCCCTGGTTTTGCCTGTCTTTATCTGCCTGTACATATTGTACTATGTCTTCAGCTTTTCGGGGTTCCCGGTATTTTTCAAGATGCTGGAATATCCGGGCAGCCTGATTGCGGGCATACTGGGCGGATTGAGCGCGGATATCGTGATGACAATGGGCGTACTGGTCTGGGCAATCGTGCTTGCGATGCTTGCCTGGCTTGCCTTCCGGGGCTGGCGCAGGTTCATGGTGCCCTGTACTTATCTGCACCAATGCAGCCGGGCGAAGGGAAAGCCGGCAAAGCTGGCTGGCAGGATCACTATGATCAACTTCCTGATCGTTTTGCCTCCTGTAGCCATTTCGCTGGTGCTGCTGGCCCTGTCACTGGCGCCCAAACTCTCGGGCAGCATGATGTTTGACGTGCTGACCGTTGTTTCCGCGGTGACCGGGTTTGACTTCCCGGCGCATACGCTGACTCAGTGCGCGTGGGTGCTTGGGCTTGCATATCTGCCCTTTGTGCTTCTGCGCAAGGCTGCCATCGCGGCCGGCTTTCACGGCAGGACATGATACGGCTGGATAAGCTGCTCTCCTCTCTGGGGCTGGGAAGCAGAGCGCAGGTAAAGCAAATGATCCGGTCGGGTCGCGTCAGCGCGGGCGGAATCACCGCTCTTTCCGGTGACGCAAAGGTATCCCAGGAGGAGATCATCGCGGTGGACGGGGAGGCGCTTGACACCCGGACGCAGCGTCACCTGATGATGAACAAGCCCGCGGGCGTTCTCACCGCGGCGCGGGATGCCAGGCAGCCCACAGTGATGGATCTGCTGGCGCCTGTGTACCAGAGCCTGGAATGCATGCCGGTAGGCCGTCTTGACAAGGACACAGAGGGGTTGCTTTTGTTTACCACAAACGGTCAGGCAGCCCATCGCCTGCTCGCCCCGCAAAAGCAGGTGCAAAAGCGCTACCTGGCCCGCGTGACGGGCAGGCTCACGCAAAGCGTCATGAAGCGCTTTGAAGAGGGCGTTGAGCTGGATGACTTCCGCGCGCTGCCGGCAACGCTCAATATTCTTGAAGCGGAGGATGACAGCAGCCTGGCTGAAGCCATTGTCTGCGAGGGCAAATTCCACCAGGTGAAGCGCATGTTTGCCGCCTGCGGGCATGAAGTGACAGCGCTGACGCGCCTGCAGTTCGGCCCGCTGATGCTGGATGAATCACTTGCGCCCGGTGAATACAGGGAGCTGAGCGCCGATGAGTGGCAGCAGCTATTGGAGGCCGCAGGATATGACAGCTGATACCCAGCAGTACTTTGCCCATGATCCCGAAAGCCTCAGCCGGGAAAAGGCTTTCAGGCTTGACTGGAAGGGCCGCAGCTTCTCCTTTATCACCGACAACGGTGTTTTTTCAAAGGGCGAGCTGGATACTGGCACCGCCGTTCTGCTGAACGCCCTGCCGGAAAGCTTCTCGGGCCGCTTGCTTGATCTGGGCTGCGGCTGGGGGCCGGTCGGTGTGCTGGCGGGTGCCGGATGGCCGCAGGCCCGGGTGACGATGGCGGATGTCAATCCCCGCGCGCTCGCGCTTGCCCGGCGCAACGCGGAGCAAAACGGCGTCCAGGCTGAAGCGGTGCTCAGCGACGGCTTTGATAACCTCGATGGTGAGTTTGATCTGATCGCCCTGAACCCGCCCATCCGAGCCGGAAAAGAAACGGTATACCGCCTGTTCCGGGAAGCTGCGGAGCATTTAAGCCCGGACGGCGCACTCTGCATCGTGATCCGCAAGCAGCAGGGAGCGCCCAGCGCGCAAAAGTACCTTTCCGGGCTGTTCCATTCTGTGCAGACCATCGCCCGAAAAGGCGGTTACCATGTATTTCGATGCGAAGGGAGCAATCATCATGCCGTTTGACGCCTCCTTTTTCGATGCCGGTCCGGACCGATCCGGGACGGCTTCCGTCAAGTGGAGCCAGCCGGGGTTCTGTCCTGAGGGCCATATTCCCCTGTGGGTCGCTGATATGGATTTTGCCTGCGCGCCCGCGATCACGGAAGCCCTGGTCAACCGGGCAGGGCACCCAAGCTACGGCTATACCTATACGGGTGATGAGGACAGGCAGGCCTTTTGCGCCTGGTGGCAGCGCCGCCACGGTGTTAGCTTGAAGGCTTCCGATATCGGCCTTTTACCCAGCGTGGTGTCCGGCTTGCGTGTCGGCGTGGAGGAGTTTACAAAGCCCGGTGAAGGCGTCATCATCCAGCCGCCGGTCTACGGACCATTCTATGCCTCCATCGAGGACGCGGGCCGCAAGGTGCTTGAAGCGCCCCTGCGCCGCAGTGCCCAGGGACACTACACGATGGATCTGGATGCCGTCGAAGCCCGCCTGAAGCAGGGCGCGCGGCTGATGATTCTTTGCAACCCGCACAACCCGGTCGGCCGCGCCTGGTCCCGGGAGGAGCTGCTCAGCCTGACAGTGCTGCTGGGCCAATATGATTGTATGCTGATATCGGATGAAATCCACGCCGATTTTGTTTACAGCCCGGCCAGGTTCACCTCGCTGCTCAGCCTGAACTATGAGCGGCTCCTCGTGCTGGCCGCCGCGTCCAAGACCTTCAACCTGGCGGGGCTCCAGCAGGCAAACATCGTCTGCCGGGATGCTTCCAGGATGCGGGCCGTCAGCGCGCGTCTTCACCGTGCCGGCGTAGAGGCGGGCAACCTGTTCGCCCTCACTGCCACACGCGCGGCTTATGAGCACGGCGCCCAATGGCTGGACGGGCTGCTCCATTACCTGAGCGGCAGCCGGAATATCCTGGCTGACAGCCTCAAAACGCTTCTGCCTGAAGCGATACTGACCCCCATCGAGGCCACCTATCTGGCTTGGGTGGATGTCAGCGCCTACGGCACGAACAATGAAGACCGCTACCGCCGCTGTGAGCAGGCACTGGTATTGCCCACCAACGGCACCTTCTTCGGTAAAGAGGCGGGCGAGGGCTTTATGCGTCTCAACTTTGGCTGTCCCCGCGGCCAGCTGATACAGGGACTGGAACGCTTCGCGAGAGCTTTGAATGAATAAGGAAAGGATGATCGATCATATGAATGAACTGGATAAGGTGCTTGACAGCCTAAAGGATGAGATGATATCCACCGTGCAGGAATGGGTGCGCGTACCCAGTGTCGCCAATGACGATGTACAGCCCGGCGCGCCCTTCGGCCCTGTCGTTCGTCAGATGCTTGATAAGGCAATGGAGGACGCGGACAAGCTTGGCTTTAAGACCGAAATCTTCGATGGTTTCATCGGCCACGCCGATCTGGGCGAGGGTGATGATGAGGAAGCGCTGGCCATCCTGGCACACTTGGATGTAGTACCTGTAGGCGACGGATGGACGCTTGAGCCCTTCGGCGCCCAGATCAAGGATGGCAAGGTCTATGGCCGGGGCACCAGCGATGATAAGGGACCTGCCGTCGCGGCCATGTATGCCATGAAGGCTGTTCAGCAAGCAGGCATCCCCCTGAAGCGAAAGGTGCGCCTGATTCTGGGTTGCGATGAAGAAAGCAATTGGAAGGATATTGAGCATTACAAAAAGGTGGCGCATATGCCCCGCATGGGGTTCAGCCCGGATGCCTGCTACCCGGTCATCAACATCGAAAAAGGTATGTGCGGCTTGGGTCTGACTGCCCCGGTCACCGGGGAAGGCCTTGAGATACTCTCCTTTGACGTGGGTGAGCGCCCCAACGTGGTGCCCGGCCAGGCCGTGGCCACCATCAAAGGCGGCATTGAGCTGGCCGAAAAGGCCGGTCAGATCTCCCGCAAATACGGCTGGCCGGTTGCGGCCGAAGCCAGGGACGGCATCGTCACCCTGACCGCCACCGGCATCAATGGCCACGCTGCCATGCCTGAATCCGCCCGTAATGCCATCGGCCAGATGCTGATCACCCTGCGTGATCTGGGCGCCCTGGGCCCCATCAAGACCCTGGCCGACGCTATAGGCACCGAGTACAACGGCGAAAGCCTCGGCATCAAGGTGGAGGATAAAATTTCGGGGCCGCTCACCTGCAACATGGGCATCATTCGCGTGAACGCCCAGCGCGTGTACGCAAGGCTCGATATCCGCTTCCCGCTGCTTGTCAACCCCGAGATGCTGACCCATGTGATACGCCAGCATCTCCCCGGTATAGCTGTCGAGGACGCGCGCGCCAAGACGCCGCACTATGTCCCCGAAAACAGCGAGCTGGTACAGTCTCTTCTTGACGCCTACCACGAGGTAAGCGGCCTTGAAAAGAAGGCGCTGGCCATCGGCGGCGGCACCTACGCAAGATCCCTGCGCGAGGGTGTAGCCTTCGGCGCGGCCTTCCCGGATGAAGAGGATGTCGCCCACCAGGCCGACGAGTATATCAGCATTGAGAGCCTGACCAAGAGCATGAAAATCATCGCCTACGCCATCGTCAAGCTGGCAGGCGCTTAATTACGAAGGAGGATCCCCACCAATGTCCCAGATCAAAGAACAGCTCATCACCTGCATCAACTGCCCGGTCGGCTGCCGCATGACAGTCCGCGTACAGGACGGGCAGGTGATCTCTGTCGCCGATAATCAGTGCAAGCGCGGCGATGTATATGCCCGCCAGGAATCCGTACTGCCGCTGCGCATGGTGACCGCCGTAGCACTGGTAGAAGATAGCGATACCCCCATCAGCCTGAAAACCGCCTCCCCCATCCCCAAGGATAAGATCAATGACGTGATGAAGGCTGTCAATTCGCTCAAGCTGCAGCTGCCGATCAATATCGGCGATGTGCTGCTGAGAAACGCGGCGGATACGGGCGTTGACCTGGTAGCCACCCGCATGCTGCCCTAAGAAAGCGAGGCACTCATGCCCCTTCCCCCTATTCTGATGTATCCCAGCTTCCGCCATGGCAAAGCAACCCCTTGGGGCGGCGCGCGTCTGCGGGACCTGTACCATAAGGAAACGCCCGATCCCAAGACCGGCGAAAGCCTGGAGGTCAGCGTCATCCCGGGCCTCAACAGCACAGACTCGGAAGGAACCCAATTAAGCCGGCTGATCGAGCGCTATGGCAAGGCCCTGACCGGTACAGAGATCAAGGGTGATTTTCCCCTGCTGCTCAAGCTGATAGACGCGCGGGAGGCGCTGAGTGTACAGGTTCATCCGAATGATGCCTATGCCTTGAAAAATGAGAATAAGCTGGGAAAAACCGAGGCCTGGGTCGTGTTGGACGCGAAGCCTAACGCGAAGCTTGTCTATGGCATCAAGGAAGGCGTGAATTCCGCCGATTTGGCGGAGGCCGCCGAGAAGGGCCGGGCGCTGGAAGACCTGCTGCGCTATGTAGACGTCAAGAAGGGTGATGTGCTGCACATCCCCGCGGGGACTGTGCACGCCATCGGCGAGGGCATCGTGCTTTATGAAATTCAGCAGTCAAGCGACGTGACTTACCGCTTTTACGATTGGGGACGCCGCGATGAGCGCGGCAACAGGCGAACCCTGCACACCAAGCAGGCCCTGGATGTGACGAAGCTCGGCCCACCGCCTGAGAAAGCCATTCCCTCAGCGCTCCCTCTTGAAGGAGCAGGGCACCTGGAGCAGCTTCTATCCACTCCCTACTTCACTATCCTGCGCTACACAAACTGCGAAAACGCTCTCCTGAGCGCTGACCGCAGGCGCTTCGGCATGCTGACTGCCCTCTCGCCTGCCCGGCTTTACTATGCCGACCGAAGCTTGCAGCTGGCAGCCGGGCAAACCGTTTTACTGCCAGCCAACGGTGAGGACCTGCGGCTGTGGGGAGATGAATTCCTATTCAGCTGTCCAACAGTGAAGTAAGCTCTTTTCACACAGATACTGGCCGCGGATTGTATTATGAATCCGCGGCCAGCTTTTTTACATCAGTATCATCCCTTGAATCTGACCTTCACAAACCGGTTCTTCCCCCGGCTGATCACAGCCTCCCCGCAGAGCGCCGTATACGCATCATCGACAGCCAGGCCGTTCACCTTGATTCCCCCTCCCTCCACCAAACGCCGCGCCTGGGAACCTGACTGGGCAAAGCCCGCCAGCTTCAGCACCTCCGCCAGAGGCATAGAGGCCGCGTCAATGCAGAGCGATTCCATAGTTTCCGGGGAGGCACCGCCCGCTACGCTGTCATAGCGATGTTCGGCAGCCACGATCAATTCCTCCCCATGATACATGCATAGAATCTCCCGGGCATAGAGGCGGTGCGCTGTGCGGATATCACACCTTATCGCATCTTCGTACTGCTGCTTTTCAATATCTGTCGTCAGCCTGAAATAGTCAGCCAGCACGCTATCCGGAACCCTCATGCACTTTTCAAACATGACCTCGGCAGGTTCATCAATGCCAATGTAATTATCCAGAGACTTGCTCATCTTATCCGCGCCATCAAGGCCGGGCAGCAAGGGGAAAGTGATCACCTCCTGGCGTTCCTGCCCGTACTCCTTCTGCAGCTCTCGTCCCACCAGCAGGTTGAAGGTTTGATCCGTACCGCCAATCTCAATATCCGCGTTCAGCGCAACGGAGTCATAGCCCTGCATCAGGGGATACAGCAGTCATGCAAACCGATAGGCCGCTTCTCTTCAAAACGCCTGGCAATGCCCTCGCGCTCCAAGACCCGGGCTAGGGTATACTTGCCGGCCAGGGAGAGCACATCGCTGAAACTCATGGCCCCCAGCCATGAGGATTTGTACTCAACGCGCGCCTTTGAGACATCAAGTATCTTTGCGACCTGTTCAAAATAACTGCGGCCGTTCTCTCTGGTCTGCTCAAAAGTGAGCGGAACGCGCGCCTTGCTGCGCCCTGAGGAATCGCTGATCATCCCGGTGAAATCGCCGATCACAAAGATGATCTCATGTCCCGCGTCCTGCAGCCTGTGCAGCATGCGCAAGGGGACCGAGTGCCCCAGATGCAAATCAGGCCTGGAGGGGTCGGCACCAAAATTCACCCGAAGCGGCCTTCCTTCTGCCAGCTTTTGCCTCAAGCCTTCCCTTGCAAAGATATCCACTGCCAATTGTTCCAGGGTATCCATAAGCTTTGAACCATTCATCGCCCTATCTCCTCCCAATTAAAAACAGCCCAGAGCAAAAAGCCCTGAGCCGCTGTGCCGTACTGCTGTGAAACTAATGCGTCAGCAAAACTCCGGGCTGCCTGCGATACGCATAGGCAGCCTGACCGGAATAGCTGATCGAATGAATGACGGGTTTCACGGTGTTCCTCCAACATTTAGTTTGTGACATTGTAAACGGTTCAGCAGGGACAAGTCAAGATAAACATCGTTCACATAATTCTCCCTGCGCTGGCGCAATCCATCCAGCGGAAGCAGCAGGTCATTTCACCCTGTTCATTTTGATAGAAAGGCAACTTTTCACAGCTTAATTCAGGGATATCTTCGATCCGTTCCTCTGCAAAATCCGTCAGGCGAAGCCGCGCGGACTCAAAGCGCGCGATCAGACCGCCCAGGCGAAGGTCGATCACCTCAAAGCCGAAAGGTTCATTGGTCTGCATCCACAGCGTTCTGGACGCATCCTTATAGGCATAGAGCGCCGAAATGACATCCTCTGTGCTGTCAGCCAGATGCCTTGCCGCTTCCCTGTCCTTTGCGCGGACAGCGCCTGCCGCGTCACGATGGAAGGCGGATTTCAGGGCCATCAGATGCGCCAGCTTCCGGTAGAAATCATAGAAAGCCTCCATCCCTTCTGGTCCTTTATCCAGGCTGCTGAAAAAGCTGTCCAGTTCTCTGTAATGAGCGGCAACTTCAATGCCCTCATAATCCTTTTCCATCAGCGGCAGCAG
>JAEWRJ010000003.1 GCA_023460055.1 Bacillota bacterium
ACTGCGACATACTGAGCTTCATTGAAACCTGCAAAAGACGATCCATTTTACCCTTCAAGGCGATCCTGATGGCCTTGGATGACCAGCGCGTGCTCTCCTCTTAGTTCTTAGGGCTGAATAGTAACCACAAATCAATGATGAGTACTAAAAAGCCCCCTTCCATGTATCAGAAGGAGGCATGAAATTACGCTCGTATTACCAGGTCGACCTCATCGCGGATGCCACAGCGTTTTGGTGTGTTTCATCCACGCGGTTGGTATCGTGGGTGCGGCTCTTGTAGAAATGGATGCAGAAATGGCCGGAGAAGTTATTGCCGTCGATCGTCGCGGTGCCGTGAGGCATGCCGTTCATAGAGGCGGCATAGACATGTCCGTCATACTTCACCAGAATCGACCGGCGCTGCCATGACCAGTCACCGCCGAATACATCCTTCACGGCTTTGGTGTCATCCGCGCTGACCGGCTCGGCGTCCAGGTGGTTGGCCCCGCTCCACCGTTTGGCGGTAAAGGTTTTCCCGGTGGCTACATCCTTGACCGTGAAGGAAGCGCCCTTGGGGATGGTGGAGCTCCCGACCGCAAACCAGTCAAGCCGCTCGGTCGGCAGGGTGTAGTTCGCCGCGTTTTTGCCAAACAGTTTTTTGATGGTGGCAAAGCCTGCCACGCCGTCATCGGTCAGCCGGGAAGCCTTCTGGAATGCTTTGACTGCTTCCACGGTCTTTTCGCCATAGCTGGAATCAATGGATGCCTTGTAGTAGCCTTTCAGCTTCAAGGCCTGCTGAAGCGCCTTGACATGGCTGCCGCGGTCGCCCTTGTCGCTGGTTTTGGGTACGGCGATCTGAGATATCTTTGTAACACCTTTCATCTGCGGGTCATTGCCGGCAGTGGTCTCAGCCACCTTGCCAAAAAGCTTCTTGATCGTATCGTAGTCCGCTTCTCCCGTTTGCTTCAGCTTATTGGCCTTCTGATAGGCGATCAAAGCTTCCTGCGTCATCTTGCCAAAGGAGCCGTCCACGACGCCGGAATAAGCCTTTTTCAGCTGGAGCGCGCGCTGAAGTTTCTCCACGTGTTCGCCTTTAGCGCCTTTTTTACTCATCCTGGGCGGATCTCCCAGGGCTTTGATGCTCGACGCGCCCGCGTATTTGCTCGTGCTCTTGGGCTGAGCGGCTGCTTGCAGCTTGTTGGCTGCCGCGCTAGATACGCTGACAAACTTCTTCATAATATATCCGGTCTTGCTGTCAAAACGTACCTTGTAAAAATCTCCGGAGTTGCCAAGCAGCGCGACCTTCGTGCCCTTATCCAGCTTGGCGTGATATTCGCTGTCGGTTTCAGGCTGCATGCGGAAGAAAACCTTATCGGCGTTCACTGTGCCGGTGATTGCTTCCGCGGCCATCGCCGGTAAGTTCAGGCTTAAAATCAGCGCGAGGCATAACATCGCGACGATTTTTTTGACCAAACTGTTCGAATTGTTCATTTATCGAATCCTCCCTATGGTTGCAGCGGGCAGAAGCCCTCCCCTATCAATCAAGGTTAAAAGCAGTATATTACAAAAATATTACAAAATCAAGCGAAATATGAAATTATTATGTAAAGATAGCCTGCGAGAGGAAGCTTCAAAACGGATAAACGGATGTAGCGTAAGGTGGACTTTCGCACATATTTGTGATAGTATATTCAAGGTTTGACTATCAATCAGGTAAGGGGCGACAGCATGTACGATGTAATAGTAATCGGTGCGGGTGTCATTGGCTGCGCGATAGCGGAGCATATTTCAGGCTATGAGGGCAAAGTGGCCGTATTGGACCGGGCTGACGATGTATCGGAGGGGGCCAGCAAGGCCAACAGCGGCATTGTCCACGCGGGATATGACGCGAAACCGGGTACTGAAAAAGCGAGGCTGAATATCAAAGGCGCGCAAATGATGACACAGCTGTGCAGCCGTTTGGGCGTGCCGTACGGACAGCCCGGCGCGATGGTGCTTGCTTTCAGCGAGGATGACAGGGAAGCGGTCGTCAAGCTCTATGAACAGTCGCTTGTCAACGGCGTGGCAGGCTGCCGCGTCATCGAGCGGGATGAGGCTTTGAAGATGGAGCCCAATCTCAACCCAAATGTCGTTTGCGCGCTGTATGTGCCGGCGTCCGGACTGGTCAGCCCCTATGAGCTGACACACGCGCTGGCCAACTCGGCGGCCGCCAACGGCGTGGAGTTCAAGCTGGAAACCGAAGTACAGAAGATCGAGCCCGCGCAAGGCGGGTGGGCGATCCATACAAACAAGGGTTTATTTGAAACCCGGGCTTTCGTAAATTGCGCGGGTGTTAACGGCGCAAGGCTGCATAACCAGGTATCCAGCCGCCAGCTTAATATTGTTGCCCGCCGCGGCCAGTATTACCTCCTGGATCATGAGACACCTCTGCGCTTTTCGATGACCATGTTCCAGGTGCCTACCAAGATGGGCAAAGGCGTGCTGATCAGCCCGACAACACACGGCAACCTGATTGTCGGCCCGACGGCTGAGGATATCGAGGATGGTCTTGATACCGCCACCACGGCCGATGGCCTTGCGGATGCTCTGGAAAAGGCAAAGCTGACCTACCCGGGGCTGTCCGTGCGCAACGTGATCACGACATTCTCCGGCATCCGCGCCCACGAAACAGCCGGCGATTTTGTCATCGGCGCTGTCGAGGGGGCAAAGGACGGCGCTTTTGAGGCCATCGGCATCGAAAGCCCCGGCTTGTCCGCGGCACCCGCCGTGGGTGAAGAGTTGGGTACCTGGGTAGCCTATTCACTGCAGCTGCCAAAGAAAAAGGCGCTCAATCAGTTGAAACCCATGCCCAAGTCCTTCAGCCATATGAGCAACAGGGAACGTATAGAGGCCTATGAGCGCAATCATGATTACGGACGCATCGTCTGCCGCTGCGAAATGGTTACGGAGGCCGAGGTTCGCATGGCGATACGGGAACCCGTCGGCGCGCGCAACATTGACGGCGTCAAGCGGCGCACCCGCGCGGGCATGGGCCGCTGCCAGGGCGGTTTCTGCAGCCCCCGCATCGTACAGATTCTGTGCGAAGAGCTGGGTATGAAGCCGGAAGAAGTAACGAAGTTCGGCGGCAACAGCCGCTTGCTGGTGGGTAAGCTAAACGAGATGAAGCCGGAGGAAACGCGCAATGAACAATGAAAGAATTCCGGTCGACCTGTTGGTCATCGGCGCCGGTCCCGCAGGCCTTGCCGCTGCCATATCGGCTCGCGAAGCAGGCATTGAGAGCATCATTGTTTTAGAGCGTGAAGATTTTCAGGGCGGCATCCTGCGCCAGTGCATTCATAACGGCTTTGGCCTGCACCGCTTTAAAGTAGAACTGACCGGGCCTGAGTACGCCCAGCGTGATGTTGACAGGGCCGTAGAGCTGAATCTTGATATCCGTACCGGCGTCACCGTGCTTGATGTGACCGGCGATAAGGTTGTCACCGCCATCAGCCGGGACTGGGGGCTGCAGGAGTTTGAGGCCAAGGCCGTGATCCTCGCGATGGGCTGCCGTGAGCGCCCCCGCGGCGCGCTGGCAATCCCGGGCACACGCTGCGCCGGTATCTACAGCGCGGGTACAGCCCAGCGCTTTGTTAACCTGGAGGGCTATATGCCCGGCAAGCGCGTGGTGATCCTGGGATCGGGCGACATCGGCCTTATCATGGCCAGGCGCATGACCCTGCAGGGAGCCAAGGTGCTGGCCTGTGTCGAGCTGATGCCCTATTCCAGCGGACTTAACCGCAACATCGTCCAATGCCTGCAGGACTACGATATTCCGCTGCTCTTAAGCCATACGGTCACTAACATCCGCGGACGGGAGCGTCTTGAAGGCGTGACTGTATCCAGGGTTGATGAAAACCGCAGGCCTATTCCGGGCACAGAGCAGGAGTTTGACTGCGATACCCTGCTCTTGTCAGTTGGTCTGATCCCTGAAAACGAGCTGTCCCTGAGCGCCGGCGTTGAAATCAGCGCCACCACCTCAGGCGCTGTAGTTGATAATACGCTGCAGACAAATGTTCCCGGCATTTTTGCCTGCGGCAATGTTTTGCACGTGCATGACCTGGTTGACCACGTATCCAATGAGAGCGCGGTGGCCGGCCGGGCTGCCGCAGCCTATATCAAGGGCAAGGGCTGGCAGGGGTCCATTATCCCCGTGATGGATGGCGCGGGTGTCCGCGGCTGCGTGCCCCAGCGAATCAACCTGCCTGAAGTGCCTGTGGATTTCTCGATCAACCTGATGTTCAGGCCGATCAATGTGTACCGCAACCAGTATGTGGTGGTGAAAGCGGATGGCAAAGTGCTGTCCAGCCGCAAGCATATGATCCTGACGCCGGGAGAAATGGCTGTTGTGCCTATGGCCGCCGAGATGTTGGAAAAGTGCCGCGGCGCAAAGGCCATCACGGTGGAGATATCACCGGAAAACCCGCCGAAGGAATAAACAGGCCGGCGGCGGCAGACATACCTCGTAAGTGAAGAAGAGAGCGCTCCGGTTTGGGACGCTCTTTTCTTTTTGTGTGCAGTATCACGCAGAGTTTCATGCTGCTGCGCCCTTGCGCAGGCTCTGCTCATTCGAGAATGGCCGTTATATTTATGGACAATAAATGAACATTCTGAGGAGTGCTTGACAAGCGAACTGCCGCTGTCATATGATTAACCCCGTTAACGATTAATGGTGTTAATGTGAGGAGGAGGAATGGACAAAAAAGATATGCCGTGCTGTCCCGGCTATGTAAAGGAAGCGCTTCTGTCCTTTGGAGGGATCATGGACAACAGCCATCACAAGGTGATGGAGGATTTTAACCGCGCCAATAAGGGAGAGATGTTTGCGCTGCATTTTTTATATATGCGAAACGAACCGGTATTGCCCTCCGAACTGAGCATCGCCTTGCGAAGCAGCATGGCCAGGATATCCGCTCTGCTTGGATCGCTTGAAAAGAAGGGGCTGGTCAAGCGCGAGATCAATACCGCTGACCGGCGAAATATCCTTGTCACATTGACGGAATCCGGCAGCCAGCGTGCCCGCAGGGAGATGGACAACAGGCAGACCTGCATGGCCGGTATTTTTAAGGAGATGGGCGAAAAGGATACAAGGGATTTCATTCGCCTGACCAAACGCTTTGCAGAGCTTGCCGCCAAGCATATGCGGCCGCCCGGAGACGATGAGAGCAATTGAATTGACCGTGAAAAGACGGATATCTGATGATATAACGGAGGGAAATTCATAGATGTGGAAATTACTGAAGAAATTTAAGCCCGTGGAGTGGCTGATCGTATTTGTCAGCCTCATTTTCATCGCCGCTCAGGTCTGGCTGGATCTGAAGCTGCCCGATTACATGTCCCAGATTACGCGGCTGACGCAGACACCCGGCAGTGAGATGAGCGCCATCTGGGAGGCAGGCGGCATGATGCTGCTGTGCACGCTGGGCAGCCTGATATCTGCCGTGATCGTGGGATATTTTGCCGCGATTCTGGCGGCCGGTTTTTCCAGGCACTTGCGCGGCCAGCTGTTCCGTAAGGTGGAGTCCTTCTCAATGGAGGAGATCAACCGTTTTTCCACCGACAGCCTGATCACCCGTTCGACGAACGATATCACGCAGGTTCAAATGCTGATCACGATGGGCTTGATGATGATCTTAAAGGCGCCCATCATGGCGGTATGGGCTGTGACCAAGATAGCGGGAAAAGGATTTGAGTGGTCGCTGGCGACAGGGATCGCTGTGGCGGTCATGGTGGGCATTGTAGGTCTCTTGATTATTTTCGTGATGCCCAAGTTCAAGAAGATGCAAACCCTGACCGATAATATGAACCGTGTAACACGTGAAAACCTCACCGGCCTGCGTGTCGTGCGGGCCTATAACGCGGAAGGCTATCAGGAAAGCAAGTTTGAGCAGGCAAACGCTGAACTGACCGGTACACAGCTGTTTACAGGCCGCGCGATGGCCATCATGATGCCCGTGATGTCCATGATGCTCAGCGGGCTTTCACTGGCTATCTATTGGATCGGCGCTTATCTGATCAACGCCGCCGGGGTGTTGGAGCGGCTGACCATTTTTTCTGATATGGTGGTCTTCTCCAGCTATGCCATGCAAGTTGTCATGTCATTTTTGATGCTCGTCATGATCTTTGTGATGTATCCGCGCGCCAGCGTATCCGCCCGGCGCATCAACGAGGTGCTCGACACGCAGCCGACCATCAAGGACGGTACCAGGACGGAGGGTCTGCCTGGCCTTCGCGGCGAAGTGGTGTTTAAAAACGTGGGATTCAAGTACCCGGACGCGGCAGAACATGTATTGCGGGACATCAGTTTTTCTGTCAAACAGGGGGAGACGATCGCCTTCATCGGATCCACCGGCAGCGGCAAGTCTACGCTGATCAATCTGGTGCCGCGTTTTTTTGACGCGACGGAGGGCGAGATACTGGTCGATGGCATTGATATCCGTGAATATACACAGGAAGCACTGCGAGGGAAGATAGGCTATGTGCCGCAAAGAGCCGTGCTTTTCAAGGGAAGCGTTTCTTCCAATGTCGCGTTTGGTGACAGAGGCGGGGAAGGCTTTGATGAGGGGGATGTCCAGCGGGCCGTCGCCATCGCCCAGGGAAGCGATTTCGTGCAAGCCATGGATGGTGGATATGAGGCGCAGATCGCTCAGGGCGGTTCCAATCTGTCCGGCGGGCAAAAGCAGCGTCTGTCGATCGCCAGAGCTGTCTGCAGAAAGCCCGAAATCTATATATTTGATGATTCTTTCTCAGCTCTTGACTACAAGACGGATAGGGTGCTGCGCAGCGCTCTCAGGAGAGAAACAAAAGGAGTAACCAGCATGATCGTTGCCCAGCGCATCGGTACCATCATGGATGCGGACCGGATCATTGTGCTGGATGAGGGCCGCATGGTCGGCAGCGGAAGGCATGAAGATCTGCTGAAAAGCTGCGCGGTCTACAAAGAGATCGCCATGAGTCAGTTGAGCGAGGAGGAGCTTGCGATATGAGTGAAAACAAGACGCGCCGCGGCCCTATGGGGAGGGGCCCGATGGGCGGCATGGTGGAAAAGCCAAAGGAGTTCAAGAAAACCTGGCTGAGGCTGATCGCTTACAGCAAACGCTACGCTCCTGCTGTCATTACAGCTTTGGCGCTTGCCGCCATTGGCACCGTGATGCAGATCATCGGCCCGGACCGGCTCAAGGACATGGCCAATCTGATCATGAAGGGATTGCCCTCCATGGTAAACGGTCTGCCCGCGATGGGAAAAATCGATCTGGACGCAGTCAGACGCATTGCTTTTACACTGGTTATTTTCTATGCCGGAGCGGCTGTGCTGGGCTTTGCGCAAGGCTTTATCATGACGACCGTCACCCAGAAGATCAGCAAAAACCTGCGTACCGGCATATCCGAAAAGATCAATCGCCTGCCGCTGAAGTATTTTGATAAAGTCAGCTACGGAGACGTATTGAGCCGCGTGACCAATGACGTAGACGCGATCGGGCAGACCATGAACCAAAGCATCGGCACCCTGGTGACAGCGGTCACCATGCTGACCGGTTCCCTGGTCATGATGTTTTATAACAGCTGGATACTGGCCCTGACCGCGATTTTTTCCAGCCTCTTAGGCTTTGTATTCATGGCGCTGATCATGTCCAAGTCGCAGAAGTACTTCGCCCGGCAGCAGGAAGGTCTTGGAGAGGCGAACGGGCATGTGGAGGAAGTCTATTCTGGCCACAATGTCGTCAAAGCTTATAACGGAGGCAAAGAGGCCGTGCGTGTCTTTGAACGGATCAACGCGAAGCTCTATGACAGCGGATGGAAAAGCCAGTTTATGTCTGGCCTGATGATGCCCGTCATGACGTTCATCGGCAATTTCGGCTATGTGGCAGTGTGCGTGGTGGGTGCTGCGCTGGCGATGAACGGCAGCATCAGCTTCGGCGTGATCGTCGCCTTCATGATGTATATCCGCCTGTTTACCCAGCCTCTGTCACAGATTGCCCAGGCTTTTCAAAACCTGCAGAGAGCAGCCGCCGCGGGCGAGCGTGTCTTTGAGCTGTTTGATGAAGCGGAAATGAGCGACGAGAGCAAAAAAGTCAAGAAGCTTAAGAACGTCCGCGGCGATGTGGAATTCCGTCATGTTCGCTTTGGCTATACAGAGGATAAGACGGTTATCAATGATTTTTCCGCTCATGTCAAGGCGGGGCAGAAGGTTGCGATCGTTGGCCCGACCGGCGCCGGAAAGACCACCATTGTCAACCTGCTGATGCGCTTTTATGAACTAAACGCGGGTGAAATCCTGGTTGACGGCACCCCGATCGATCAGGTCAGGCGCGAAGATATTCATGATCAGTTTGGCATGGTGCTTCAGGATACCTGGATGTTTGAAGGGACCATCAAGGAAAATGTTGTCTATTGCAAGGAAAATGTCAGCGATGAGCAGGTGATCGCCGCTTGCAAGGCAGTTGGTCTGCACCATTTTATCAGAACGCTGCCGCAAGGGTATGAGACCAGGCTGGATGACAAGGCCTCCTTGTCCCAAGGGCAAAAGCAGTTGGTCACCATTGCCAGGGCCATGATCCAGAATGCCCCGATGCTGATACTTGACGAAGCGACAAGTTCTGTCGATACGCGAACTGAAGTGCTCATTCAGGAAGCGATGGATAAGCTGACGCAGGGGCGCACATCATTTGTGATTGCTCACCGGCTCTCTACCATTAAAAACGCGGATGTCATTCTGGTGATGAAAGACGGTGATGTTATTGAAAGCGGCCGCCATGAACAGCTGCTCTCAAAGGGCGGTTACTACGCTGAGCTGTACCAGAGCCAGTTTGAGCCTGCTGCGTAGATTGTGAAATGTTCTTGCAATGTATTTTTTGAAGATATATAATGGGACAGGACACAAGTTAAAAAGGAGGTTTCATCCCCACATGAAAAAGACCTTTGCGTTACTGCTTTGCGCGGCGCTCATGCTTGGCATGACTGCTGCTGCGGCAGAAACCCTGACAGGCACGGCTGACGGATTCAATGGACCGGTAAGCGTTGCTGTTGAGGTGGAAGGCGGCAAGATCATCAAGGTTGAGGTAATCGAGCAAAGCGAGACCCCTGCCGTAGCAGGCGCGGCACTGGAAGCGATCCCCGCCGCCATCGTTGAAAAAGGCGACGCGCAGGTGGACATCGT
This sequence comes from Bacillota bacterium, assembly GCA_023460055.1. Classification (GTDB taxonomy): domain Bacteria; phylum Bacillota; class Clostridia; order Christensenellales; family Aristaeellaceae; genus UBA1038. The sequence goes on from JAEWRJ010000003.1 coordinate 9,173, forward strand.
CAGCGGCGCCACATACACGAGCAAGGCCATCATCAAGGCGGTGGAATACGCGCTCAATCCCGAGCTGGCCGCGGCCGACAAGGCGGCTGCCGAACAGCCCGCGGAGCCTGTTGTTCTGGAAGCCGCGGAGGCGTACATCGGATTTGGCCTCAGCAATTCCGGCCGTATCGGTCCCGGCAAGGACGATAAGGAAGTACCCGTCTATTCCTTCAACCAGGTCTTTTCACAGATTGTTTTTGATGCTGAAGGGAAAATTCTCTTCGCGAAGCTCGACCAGCTGGAGGTCGCCACGCCCAACTATGACGGCGCGAGCATGCCGCATTTCTCGGGCTTCCCCGGCCAGAGCTATAACTCTGTCAGCGACCACGATGAAAAAGTGGATGGCGTGATCGAAGTGACCAATGACAGCTATCTGGCGGAAATCGCCTCCTGGATGACCAAGCGCGAGCGCGGTGAAGGCTACAAGATGGGGACCGGCACATGGTCCAGCCAGATGGACGCCTATGAGCAGCTGTTTGTAGGCAAGAC
>JAEWRJ010000004.1 GCA_023460055.1 Bacillota bacterium
TCGAAGATTTCTTTAAGCAAGCGCCCCAGCCGAACCCAAATCGGGCCATGATCAAAGGACTTGTTTGCGGCGTGCGGGTGGAGGACATAAAGGATCCGGTCATGCGGGAGGTGCGCTATCTGGATAAGCTGATCGACGAGCTGGCCAAAGGCAGACCCATGGAGAAAATCCTCAGGAAGGAATGATCTCAAACAAAGACAAGCCCCGTTTTCCGCAAACCAGGGAAAACGGGGCTTGTCTTTTCAATGGATCAGTTGATAGCGCCTACCACCTTGCCCGGATTCAAAATACCCTTGGGGTCAAATACGGCTTTGATGCCGCGCATCAGATCCATCTGACGTTTGCCCACCAGGCCCTCCAGGTACACGACCTTCGCGTGGCCGATGCCGTGCTCGCCCGACACCTCTCCACCCAGACGCTCAGCCTCGGCATAAAGAGCCTCCATCACGGCGATGCGTTTGGGTTCCCAGGCCTCATCGCTCAGATCGTCCTTGCAGGCATAGATATGCAGGTTGCCATCACCCGCGTGCCCGAAGCTGCGCATGCGCAGCTTGAGTTTTGTTCCGATATCCATGCTGCTTTTGACAAACTCCGCGATCTTGTCGCGCGGCACAACAACATCGCACTCGTCCATCGAAGGGGTACTCGAGTTGATGGCCTCCAGGAAAGCGCCCCTGGCATCCCAAATGGTACTTTTGCGTTCATCTGTATCGGCCAGCAGCACATCCACCGCGCCAAGCGACAGCAGCAGGTCTGTCATCTCCTGCACGGCAGGCTCCAGTGCCTGCCTTGAAGGGCCATCCAGTCGGATCAGAAGGTAGGCATCCGCGCTGTTGTCGGGAAAATGGCGGCCCAGGTAGTCTTCCGAGGCCTTGATGACCTCGCGCTCCATGAACTCCACCGCCGTCGGTTCTCCGCAGTTGAGCACCTTGGGCACCGCCTCGATGCACTGATCCAGATCCGCAAACGGCACGAGCAGGCTCAGGTTCACACGGGGCTCGCTGATCAGCTTCAGGGTCACACGGGTCAGAATGCCCAGGGTCCCCTCTGATCCGATCATCAAGTCAAGCAGGCTGTACCCGCTTGAGTTTTTGACGATCTTTCCGCCAAACTCGGTGATCTCTCCGTCAGGCAGCACGCCCTGCATGCCCAGCACATAATCGCGCGTAACGCCATAGCGCACCGCGCGCATGCCGCCCGCGTTGGTCATCACGTTGCCGCCGATGGTGGCGCTTTTCTCACCCGGATCGGGCGGATAAAACAGCCCGGTACCGGCCAGGATCTTGGGCATATCCATCAGGAGAGTGCCCGGCTCCAGCGTCACGGTCATGTTGCGCGTATCGATCTCCACCACTTGTTTCATCCGCTCAGTGGACAGCAGGATACCGCCCCACTTTGCCACACAGCCGCCGCACAGGCCCGTTCCCGCGCCTCGCGGGGTGACGGCGATATCATGCTCATAGCAGTAGCGCATCGCGCCTGATACTTCCTGCGCGCTCTGGGCCAGCAGCACGGCCTCAGGGCGGAAACGCCCATACTCCGTCATCTCGTCATGATCATAATCATCCGCCATCCTGTCCCCGTACAAAACCCGTCCGGGCATGATGGCTTCCAGTGCCTTGATATCTTCGGCGCTTAATTTTCTAAACTCAGTCATGCTTCCTTCTCCTTGAGCTTCGAGATCATCTGCGGCAGCACTTCATAGAGATCCGACACGATGCAGACATGAGCCAGCTTGAATATCGGGGCATCCTTATCGCTGTTAACGGCGATGATGTGCTCCGCCTGATCCATGCCGGCGGTGAACTGGATGGCGCCACTGACCCCGAAGGTGATGATCAGCTTGGGCCGGACGGTACGTCCCGACAATCCGATCTGTCTTGCATTGCTCTCCCATCCCTTCTCAGCAAGCGGACGGGTGACGGCATATTCACCGCCTAGAAGTCCGGCCAATTCACGGACCAGTTCCAGATCTTCCTTCTTTTGCAGCCCGCGCCCGGCAACCACCAAGATCTCAGCGTCCGAAATATTGGCAGCCTTGGGCACCGGCTCGGTGGAAACCAGCTTGACGCGAGAATCCCGAACCGCTTTAGGCATACGCTGGCGCAGTATCTCACCTTGCCCTTCCTCCATACGCTTTGGGGCTTCCATCACTTTGTAGCGCACGGTGGCAAACTGGGGGCGCGTATTGGGGGTTACGATCTGTGCCATGATATTGCCTCCAAAGGCCGGGCGTATCTGCACCAGATCGGTGTTCTCTTTCAGTTCCAGCTGCGTGCAGTCGGCTGTCAGGCCCGTGCGGAATCGCGTGGACAGCCGCGGGGCCAATGAGCGGCCCAGAGCCGTCGCGCCAACCAGCACCACGGAAGGTTTTATTCTTTTAATACAGTCCTCCACGCAGGCGGCAAAGGCATCCGCGCGAAAGAAAGAGAGCTCCTCTCCCTCGTAGACATGCACCTCGTCCACGCCGTAATGGCGCAGCTCCCGCGCGCAATCTTCGACATGCCCGCCCAGGATCACCGCCTTCACCTTCTGATCCTTCCCGGCGGCCAGGCGCTGCGCCTCGCCGATCAGTTCCAGGCAGACGGAATGCAGGGCTCCCTCCGATTGCTCAGCAAACACAAGGATATCGGACCATTTGGTCTTATCCACGCTGTCCACCTTGGTTTCCAGGCGAATGATAGCCCCTTGAGGACACTGTTTCAGGCACAAGCCGCAGACTTTGCAGGCCGCGTTCATCTGCGCCTTTCCCCCAATCATATCGATCGCCGAGAAGGGGCAGGCAGATACGCACTGCTCACAGCCGGTGCATTTTCTTTCGATTACAGCTATTTGCGCCACTTTACTATCCTTTCTCAGCCAACAAACTTGTGGCGCTTTAAATAATCATAGAGTCGCAGGGCACTGTCCGGCCCTTCCCACAGCTCATGCTCCTGTTCGCGTTTGGGGGGGAAGATCCGCTCCACCTGGGTAGGACTGCCTGACAGACCGTAGTGCTCGGGCACCGTGTCAATGAAGCCATCGAGACCTATCATAGGGATAGGCCAATCCTTGACCGTCTTTAAACGCTTGAGTGAAGGCAGACGCGGCGTACAGGTATCCTGCTCCACCGTCGCCAGGCAGGGGAATCCCATCCACACAGTCGCGATCACGTCCTGCAGCTGCTGGCGCACCTGCACGCCTCCGTCCGCCGCCTCGATGTGTGATACCCACGCGGCATGAGGTATGTTCATATGCTCGGCGATCGCCGGCCCAACCTGAGCCGTATCCCCGTCAGTCGTTTGCTTGCCGCAAAGAATCAGGTCAAAATCACCAACCGATCGGATAGCCTGCGCCAGGGTATAGCTGGTTGCCAGCACATCAGCCCCGCCCAGCCGCCTGTCTGAGAACAGGTACCCCGCGTCCGCCCCCATCATGAAGGCTTCACGGATCACAGCCTGCGCCTGCGGCGGCCCCATTGTGCCCACCACCACGCGCCCGCCGTGACGTTCCTTCAGGCGCAGCGCCATTTCCAACGCAAAAAGGTCATAGGGGTTCATCTTGCTGTCAACCCCATCGCGCTTCAACACACCCGTCTTCTCGTCCACCTGCACCTTGTTGGTGGATGGCACCTGCTTGACGCAAACAAAAATTTCCATTCTTTCTCCCTTAAGCTCCATATGGCACCGGCGTGATGCAGCCCAGGATCACCGGTCTAGCCGCCCCGGTCGCTCCGGGTACGTTGGATGGCCTGCCGTTTAATGTCTCATAGGCCATCAGGGCGAAGGCCACAGCCTCCTTGGACTCAGAACTCCAGCCCAGGTCCTCCTGGGTGATCACCTCACACTCGGGCAGCAGCGACGCGATATCCCGCTTGAGCGTCAGGTTGTAGGCGCCGCCGCCGGAGAGGATCACTTCCCTGACCGGGCATACGGGAAACACAAAGGCCCGGTAGTTAACCGCGATGGTTTCCGCCGTATAGCGGGTGGCAGTCGCCAGCCAGTCTTCAGGAGAGATACCGGGGTACCTGTCAAGCTGCGCCTCCACAAACTGCGCGCCGTACAGCTCCCGCCCCGTCGCCTTGGGCGGCCTGGCCATCACATATGGAATGGCCATCCAGTCGGCCAAAACTGTTTCGTTCACCTTTCCCCTTGCCGCCATCCTGCCGCCCTCGTCAAAATCGAGCCCGTAAAAATGCTTGGCCAGCGCGTTGATGATCATGTTGGCGGGGCCGGTATCAAAGGCGAAGACTTCATCCATCGCGCAGTTTGCCGGCAGGACTGTTACATTGCCGATGCCGCCCAGGTTCTGCAGCGCGCGCGGCTTTTCGCAGCGGTAAAGCAGGTACTCAGCGTAGGGAACCAGAGGCGCGCCGCGCCCGCCGGTTGCCATGTCCATCGCCCGGAAGCTGGATACCACCTTCACCCCTGTTTCATAGGCGATGATGGCCGGTTCCCCGATCTGCAGGGTCGAGGCGAGCCTATCCCCGTCGTTTTCAGGGATGTGGTAAATCGTCTGGCCATGGGAGCCGATCACGTCCACCTCGCGGATATCCATGCCCGCCTTTTCGCATACAGCCTTGGCAGCCCCGGCGAACCAATAGCCCAGCTCGACGTTTAAGCTGCACACCAGATCTACGGAAGACTTTTCAGGTGAACAGCAGTCCAGAATCTTGCGGCGCAGCGCTTCTTCCATCGGCAGGGTCACAAACTCAACCGGCCTGACTTGTCCTTCTTCAATCGCGACCAGCGCCGCGTCGCAGCCATCCAAGGATGTGCCGCTGATCAACCCTATTGCGTAACTCATATTGTTATCGTTCTCCTTATTATACATGATGGCATGCGACTTCATGGTTTTCTTCCGCCACGCGGGACGCGGGCATCGATTCCCTGCAAATATCGGTCGCCCTGGGGCAGCGGGTATGGAAGGGGCAGCCGCTGGGCGGATTTGCGGGGTTTGGTACATCGCCCTGCAGCATCAAGCGTTTCTTCTTATTGAAAGGATCATGCGAAGGCACTGCCGACAGCAAGGCCTGCGTATAGGGATGCAACGGATTCCTGTAGATGCTGTCCGTTTTTCCTTTTTCAACGATATAGCCCAGGTACATCACACCCACGCTGTTTGAAATATGGCGCACAACGTTCAGATCGTGGGAAATGAAGATCATTGACAGCTCCATGTCCTGCTGCAATTGCATCAGCACATTGAGCACCTGCGCCTGGATGGATACATCCAGCGCGGAAACCGGCTCATCAGCCACCACAAAGCTGGGACGGCTGATAAGTGCGCGGGCGATGGAAATGCGCTGTTTCTGCCCGCCTGAAAATTGGTGGGGATAGCGGTTTAACTGGTCGGGGCTCAGCCCGACCATCTCCATCATCTCGGCCACCTTGTCACCGATGTCCTTTTCAGACAGGTGATAATGCACGCGCATCGGCTCACTGAGCAGCGCGCGCACGTTCATGCGCGGGTTGAGGGAACTGTAGGGATTCTGAAACACGAACTGCATATCCCGCCGCTTCAGGCGCATCTCCTCCCGGCTGAGAGCGGCAATATCCTGCCCCTTAAAGTACACACGGCCGCCCGTCGGCTCAATCAGGCGCAGGATGGATGCGCCTGTGGTGCTTTTGCCGCATCCGCTCTCTCCGACCAGGGCAAACACTTCCCTGTGCATGACCTGGAAGCTGACGTCCTCCACCGCGTGCACATGCCCTACGGTACGGCGCATCAATCCCTCTTTGATGGGAAAATAGGTGCGCAGGTTCTGTACATCCAGCAATACCTCGCTCACGCCTCCACCTCCCCGCTATGCAAAAAGCAGCGGCATTTATGCCCCGGGGCGACCTCTGCCAGGGCTGGCATGTCCTTGATGCACTTGTCCATGCGCTTGACGCAGCGATCGGCAAATCGGCAGCCTTGCCCCCACTGGCCGCCCGGTGGGACGATGCCGGGGATGGTATAGAGCTTCTTTTCTTCCCCGCCAAGGGATGTAACGGCACGCAGCAGGCCAATGGTATAGGGATGCGCCGTCTGATGGAAAATGCTGCCAACATCCGCTTCCTCCACTACCTGACCGGCATAGAATACAGCCACATGCTGGCAGGTCTCCGCAATCACGCCCAGATCATGGGTGATCATGATGATTGAAGTGTCAGCCGTTTCCTTCAGCTCGTTCATCAGGTCGAGTATCTGGGCCTGGATGGTCACATCCAGCGCGGTCGTCGGTTCATCGGCAATCAGGAGCTTCGGGTTATTCATCAGCGCGATGGCGATCATAATGCGCTGCAATTGTCCGCCTGACAGCTGATGAGGATAGCTGTCCAGCGTCTGCTCAGGACGAGGGATATTGACCTGCCGCAGCATCTCAAGCGCACGCTCGCGCATCTCTTTTTTGCCGATGCTTGCGTTGTGAAAGCGGATGGCCTCCTCCATTTGAAACGCGACAGTGAAGATCGGGTCAAGCGCTGTCATCGGCTCCTGGAAGATCATAGCGATCTCTCGCCCGCGCAAGGAACGCATCCGATCCGCAGTCAGGCTCAGCAGCTCGACCTCGCCGTTTTTCCCGTCAAAGCGCGCGGTACCTCCGCTGACTTCCAAAGGGTAGGGCAGCAGCTGCATCAGGGCATTTGCCGTAATGCTCTTGCCGCAGCCGCTTTCCCCCACAATACCTAAACTCTGCTTCTTGCTCACATCCAGATCGACCTTGTCCACCAGCTTAATGACATTTTTTCCTCGCGGGGTACGAATCTGCAGGCCGCGGATTTCCAATAGGTTTTTCATCTCTTCGCCTCCTACAGCTTCAGTTTGGGATCAAGCACATCTCGCAGCGCGTCGCCCAGCACATTAAACGACAGAATCGTCAGGATGATGAACAGCGCCGGAAATATGACCAGCCACGGCGCGATCTCCATGTATTTGCGCGCGTCCGAGAGCATGGAACCCCAGGATGGGTTGGGCGGCTGAATGCCCAGGCCAAGGATGCTCATGGAAGCCTCTGTCAGCACAGCGCCTGACAGCGCCAGGGTGGCCTGAACAGTGAAGGGCGCCAGAACGTTAGGCGTAATATGCTTAAAGAGGATCACAGCAGGCTTTAGTCCCACTGAACGCGCGTTTTTGATATAGTCCATCGATTTGACGGATTTGACCGAGGCGCGCACCGTGCGCGTAAACACCGGTATATTCACGATACCGATGGCAATCATGGTGTTAACGATGCTCGTCCCCAGCGCTGAGACGATAAACAGAGCCAGCAGAATTGAGGGGAAAGCAAATATGACATCCATGATCATCAGGATGACGGATTCTGTCTTTCCCTCAAAAAAACCGGCAATCATGCCGAAAATATAACCAAATCCCGCGGAAATGCTGACCGAAACAATCCCCACGACCAGGGATACCCTGGCCCCGTGGATGATGCGGCTGAACACATCGCGTCCAAAGTGATCCGTTCCGAACAGATAAACAAACGAAGGGGCTGCCAGCTTCGCTTTGGGGTGCATCTTGGCTACATCAAAGGGCGAGATCAGGGGCGCCAGCACCGCCAGGATGACGATCAGCATCACGCCAAGCAGCCCTGCCCTGCCAAGGGGTTCCTGCCATATCAGACGGAACACGCTTTCATTGCCGGGCAGCGCCCGCTGTTTAACCTGTACTTGCATCGGCTGCCTCCTCAAGTATATTGGATACGCGGGTCAACATAGGTGTACAGAATATCGACCAGCAGATTGATGATGACATAGACAAAGGCGATGAACAGCACCCCGCCCTGCACCACCGGATAATCGCGCTGGGAGATGCCAGTCAGCACATATTGACCAAGGCCGGGGATCGAGAAGATCTGCTCAATGACCACCGTGCCGCCAAGCAAAGAACCCATTTGCATTCCAACGAGCGTAATGATCGGAATGCTCCCGTTTTTCAGCGCGTGGCGGAAGATGGTGATACGCTCCGTCGCGCCCTTGGCCCTCACAGCCTTGATAAAGTCCTGCCGCATCACCTCAAGGATGGAAGAACGTGTCATGCGCATCAGAGAGCCGGCCATGCTTGCGCCCAGAATCAGCGCAGGCAGTACCATGATCTCAAGGTTTGTCACGGGGCTTTGCAAGAAGGATACATACTTGACAGGCGTAAAATAACCAAAGGCTTTTGACAAAAACAGAATCAGCAGCGTAGCGGAGGCAAAGCTCGGTACTGATACCCCCAGCAGCGCCGCCACACGCACCCCTTTATCGATGGGCTGGTTTCTCTTGAGCGCCGAAATAATGCCCAAGGGCAGCGCGATGAACAGGGCTGTGAAACTGGCCAGAACAGCCAGCTCCGCCGTGATCTGAAAGCGGCTGATGATCTCCGGAAACACCGGGGCGCCTGTCCTGAAAGACTCGCCGAAGTTACCCCGCAGCACATTGCCCATCCAGTTCAGATACTGCATATGTACAGGCTGATCAAGGCCCAGTTTCTTTTCCCACATCACACGCAGTTCCGGTGTCTGCTCAATGCCCAGTATGCCGCTGACAACATCGCCCGGCACCAGCTGCATGATCAAGAAGACGCACAGGCTGATACCAAGCAGTACCGGGATCAGCATCAGCAGCCTTCTTAGGATATAATCGCGCATCGCAAGGCTCCTTTAAATAATGAAGGGGAGCGCAGCGCAATGCCCGCGCTCCCCGGGGATCAAAGGTTATTCGCCGAAATAGGCGGCGGACAGGTCGTAGGGATTGGAAGCGCTGGGGGCATAACCCTGCAGTTTGGGACTGGCCATGAAATACTCACGGGGGCTGGCAATGACCACGTTGGGGGCTTCGGTCAGGATGATATCGATCGCCTCCTGGTAGTAGCCGCGGCGGGTATCCACATCAGTCGTTGATGCTCCCAGATCGATCAATTCATCCACGCGGGCATTGGAATACTCAGCAATGTTAGCAGAATTGCCTGTGCGGAAGAAGAAGCCGACGCCGCGGCTGGGGTCAGAACCCGCGCCATTCTGGCATGCCATCATCTGGAAATCATGCGCGCTCCAAAGCGCCACATACTCCGCATTTTCCTTGTTGACCACATTGACAGTGATCCCGATTTCGGCCAGCTGCTGCTGAACCACGGCACCCATATCGCGAAGGCTGTCCAGCAGGCCGACGATCAGCTCGATCTCAAAGCCATTGGGGTATCCAGCTTCCGCCAGCAATTCCTTGGCATGGGCGATATCCTGCTGATACATTGGGTGATTGGTGACATCCACCGCCCAGTGGCCCATGGAGGCAGGGACAAAGCCGGACACTTCTGCCTCGCCGTTGTAAGCCATGTCAATGATCTCCTGGCGATTGACAGCCAGCGAGATCGCCTGGCGCACACGCACATCCTTGAGGTACTCGTTGTTGGTGTTCAGGCACAGGGCCGAGTAGTTGCGGCTCTGGTAGTAGATCGTGTTGATGGCGCTGTCGCCCTGGGCCAGCACCAGCATGGAGGTATCGGCGTTGATCAGGTCCACGCTGCCGGTGCGCAGAGCCGCAAGACGGGCAGAGGCATCGGTCATGACATAGAACTCAATCGTGTCAAAGACCGGCGCGGCCTTGATGGTATAGTCAGCAAAGCGGTGGATGGATACCATGTTATCAGGCACCCATTCGCCCAGGGTGTAGGGGCCGGTACCGCCGTCAACGCGCAGCAGGTCACCAGACTCCTCAACGACTTCCTTGGCCACGATGGCGCAGTAGTTGCTTGACAGGTTGGCCAGGAAAGGCGCGTTGACCTTCTTCAGCTTAATGGTCACCGTGAAGGGATCGTTTACCGTGACGGACTCTATATCGCCGGCGTAGCTCGCGCTACTGCCCAGCGCGCCGACGTCGGGGTTGAGGATGCGCTCGAAGGAGTATTTCACATCCTCAGCGGTCATCTGGCGGCCATTGTGGAATTTGACATCCTCGCGCAGCTTGAACACATAGGTCTGCTCGTCGGGCTGCTCCCAGTTGAGGGCCAGCTCGGGGATGACATTGAGATTCTCATCAACATCCACCAGCGTGTTGTACATCTGCGACATCACGCGCTGGGAAGCTACGGCGGAGATGGTGTGCGGATCAAAGCCGATGGGTTCGGCATCGGTGCCGAAGCGCAGCACAGCGGTGCTCTCAGCGCTCGAAGCGAGCGCTAAGCCCATGACCATCAGGGCGGCGAGAAAAAGAGCGGTTAGTCTTTTCATGGTTCTACCTCTTTCCTTTGGATAATATTTATGTCTACTCCACCTATGGAGTAAAGCCCGGTTCAAGACACCAAAACGCGGACGACAGCTTCATGCAGCTCCTGCCGGAAAGCCTGCATTCCCTCAGGAAGCGGGTCCTTCAGATACAGGCGGTTGGTGAAAGCCACCACACCGATATTCAGCGCTTTGGAAAAAAAGATGCTGGTGCCGGTGAACCCTGTGTGACCGCAGCCCTGCGGATACCGTACTCCCGTTTCAAGGCCTAACCCGCGGCCCGTTTCAAGGTTCTGCTGTGCCCGAATCATCAGCGGATCATCGCTAGTCATATAGAAACGGCACAGCCGCTCGTAGCTGAGCACGTCGGCGAATATGCCGGCACTCCCCGCCGCGCCGCCAAAATAGTAATATGCGTTTCCGTCATTGCAACCGCCGATCAGCGGCTCATGCGCTCTCCAGCCGTCAAAGGAGATGCTCCTTTGTGCGCACATCTCCTCCTCAATGGGGTTTCCATAGGATGAAGGGATGATATCGTCCGCAGGGTCCGGATGATAACCCATGTTTCCGAGTTTAAGCGGCAGGACCAGGTCCTCCCGCAGGCAGGCGTCCAGCGGTTTACGCTGCAGATGTTCAAGCACCTTGCCCAGCAGCATGAAATTAAGATCGCTGTATATCATGCCATCCACCCGTCCATAAAGCTTAAGCGTTATGGCAAGCACCTCTTCAAAGGGCAGATCCCGGTGGGCGTAGAAAGGATACCAATCCACAATGCCGGATGTATGAGTCAGAAGCGAGTAAATATCCACCTCGGACAACCTGCTTCTGAGCAGCCCGCTCTCATTGAGTGACGGGAGAACAGACAGTATCTTATCCGCAAGGCTCAGCCTGCCGGATGAGATCAATAATAAAACCTGTGTCGCCGTCGCGATCTTGGTCAGCGAAGCAACATCAAAGATACTTTGAGCCCGCGCGCCGCCAAACTCAGCCGTCATCAACGTGTGATTGCTGTCAAAAACCCGAACAACAGCGGAAGGAAACAATCCTTCCGCCATCCGGGCTTCAACCACCTGCTTGACCGCTTCATACATGGCCTGAAATAAACGCTTTTCTTCCATGTATAAATCCTATCATATCAGCCCCCAAACGGCAAGGTGATTGATGAATCTGCTTTGTACTTCATCCTGTTTCTGCTTTCTTATGTCCTTGAATTTTACCGCTGCGTCTGCTGAAATCCAAGAAACACAGGTTTGGCATTTCACGATCAGGGTATATAGATGATAAGGGTCAGGACCCTCTTTAATGTTGAAATGAAGAAGGAGAAAACCATGAAAGCCAACATATCCGAAATACTTTCCAAACAGGTGAACAAAGAGCTGTATTCCGCCTACCTCTACCTGGAGTTTCAGAACATATTCAATGAACGCGGCCTACAGGGCTTCGCCCACTGGTATATGATCCAGACGCAGGAGGAGCGCGACCATGCCATGCTGTTCTATCAATACCTGCAGCACAACAACCAGAAGGTAGTCCTGGAAGCCGTTGAAAAGCCGGTGACCTCAGCATCCTCCATTCTGGAGATCCTGGAGGCTGCTCTGGCGCACGAAGAGTACATTACCGCCTCCATCAACGACATCTATGAGCTGGCTCTGCGTGAAAAAGATTACCGCACCAAAGAATTTCTTGATTGGTTTGTCAAGGAACAGGGCGAGGAAGAAGCCAATGCTCAGGCCCTGATCGACAAAGTCAAGTTTCTTGGTGAAGATCCCAAGAATATCTACCTGCTTGATCAGGAACTGGCCGCCCGCATCTACACCGCCCCCAGCCTGACCGTCAGCTGATAGAAAAACGCTTACACAACCTCATAAAAAGACCGTCGGATGATCCGGCGGTCTTTTGAATGAGGCTTTTCTGTACAAGCTGTTTTACGGCCAATGGCGTGCCCTGCGTTTACTGCGCAGCCGCCATCGCCTGCGTCAGCCTGATCATCGCGTCGATCAGATTGGCGGCGTAAGGATCTGCCGCCACAATGGCATTCAGGTCGCTGATGGCGCTTTGCAGCTCATAGAAAGCGGGGTGATCAGGCGAAAGTTGGGAAAGCTGCTGAGAGGCTGCCATCGCAAGCGTTTGCGCGTCCTGGGCCAGAGAAGCTTGCCCGTAGCCGGGGTCGGTCTCAGGGTAGTACCCCTCCTGCGGCTGCTCGGGATACTGGGTGTATTCGTTGTGCAGGGTGCAGGTCAGCCCATCACCGCCGGTGAGCGAGCGGCCCAGATAGTCACCCAGCACGCCCTGGTATTCCGTGTTCAGGAAGCGCGCCAGCGGGTGGCCCTGAGGCAGCATGACCACGCCGCGCTGGCTCAGGTGTTCCGGCGGGCAGTATGGGCCTGCAAGCATGCCGGATTCATCGCAGATCGTCATGACCTGATGCATCTGGCACGATACTGTGGGCACAGAGCCCTGCGCCCAGTAATCGGTCACAACGCCGTACCCCATCGCGTCGTGGCGGCAGGCCTCAGTCGCCAGCTGGCCTGAAACCACACAGGTGGTCGCCTGCACCAGCCCGTAGTCGGAAGGTCCGCCCGAGAGGATGTCTCGGTTGTCCAGGCCCTTTTGCTTGTGAATGGGCTCCATAAAGCTCTTCCACAGCTTGGCGGCGCTGTTGCCTCCCGTGGTTTTAGATGAAAGCGGCTTGTAATTGTCGTGGCCGATCCACACAGCGGCCGAATACCATCCGGTCATACCGGTAAAGAACACGCCTCGCTGCTCGGAATTGGTACCGGTCTTGCCGGCTACAGTCTGGCCAGATATCTTCGCGGCGGTGCCTGTCCCCTTTGCCACCGCCTCCTTCATCATATCAACCGTCAGCCAGGCCGAAGATGCCTGGAATACTTGTCTGCGCGCCTGGCGCTGATGAGCGTCATAGATCACGTTGCCGCTGCTGTCTGATATACCCAGGAAACTGATGGGCTTCTGATAAATGCCGCCGTTGCCCAGCACCCCGAACGCGGCGGCCATTTCAACCGCCGACAGGCCGGAGGAGCCAAGCGCCAGACCAAAGGGCGTCTTGTTGATATGCTTTTCGCTGACCCCCATTCGCAGCAGGAAGTCAGCAGATCGCTCCACACCCACATAGGTCATCAGGGCCTGCGCTGTAGCCGTGTTATCGGACTTGACCAAGGAGGTGCGCAGCGTCTGAGGGCCCCGGTAGCTCGAACCCCCATAGTTTTGCGGCCAGCTGTCCTTCCCGGCGGATCCCGTCCAGCCCTGGATAGGCAGGGGCATGTTGTAGACCACGGAGGCCGGTCCTGCCCCCATCTCAATGGCGGGCGCAAATACAGAAATTGGCTTGATGGAGGAACCGACGGGCATGTTCATATCGGTCGCGCGGTTGAGGGTCAGCCTGGTCGTCGGAGCTGTTCGGCTGCCAACAATGGCCTTCAGCTCGCCCGTACGGTAGTCGATCACGGCAGCCGCGGCCTGCGGCTGGGTGATCTCATCATACGTCCCGTCGCTGTTTCGGGCGCGATGCACCTTGTCAGCCGGGTCGCGCAAAGCTGGATAGTCGCTGTAGTTATACAGCGTCTGCTCAACAGTTGTCTGTATCTGCGTATCCAGGGCCAGCACGATCTTGTAGCCGCCCGTACGCAGTTTCTTTTCCATGGCAGACCGGTTGGCCGAAGTATCCTGCAGACCGTTCACTTCAAGCAGCGCCTGGATCACATCCTTAATGGCATACTCCACATAATGCACATAGGGATACAGCTGCTGGGTCTGGGGAGAGTCGCGCAGCACCTGCGCCGCGGACGGGTCGAGCGCAGCCATGTATTCCGCGTGCGTGATGAACTGGTTTTCATACATCATCCGCAGCACATAATTGGTACGGTTGTTGGTGATGGCGGGATAATCGGTTGTCTGGGAACTGCGCAGATAAAAGTTGCGCCTGGCATTATAGTAGTAAGGGTTTGTAGTCATCCCGGCCAGCATGGCGCATTCCCGAAGCGTCAGTTCATGCAGATCCTTGCCAAAATAACCCTCCGCCGCCACCTTGACGCCGTAATAGTTCTCCCCCAGAAAGATCGTATTAAGGTAGGCTTCGAGGATCTCATCCTTGCTGTACTCGCTTTCAAGCTGCATGGCCAGATACGCTTCCTGTATCTTGCGCTTGTAGCTCATCTCATCCGTCAGAACCGTGTTCTTGATGAGCTGCTGAGTGATGGTGGAACCGCCCTGCTGGGAGCCTGAAAGGAAGTTAGTGACAAAGGCGCCGATAATCCGCTTGATATCCACCCCATGGTGGGAATAAAAGCGCGCGTCCTCCACCGCCACAAAGGCGTTTCGAAGCCGCGTGGGCATAGCGGCAATGGAGACCATCACGCGATTTTCAGTCCCTTTGTAATCCGTGATCAGGTTGCCTTGCGCGTCGTAGAAAAAGCTTGTTTGCGCCTGATCGTCGATCTTTTGTATATCAAGGGTGGGCGATGTCTCTACATAGGCTTTGCCGATGCCGACTACGGCGCCCAAACCGGCCAGGCCTGCGATTAAAATTAACACAAGAACCAGCCGGAAAGCATTCACAAGGACCGATAGCGCAAAGCTGGGCCTGCGGGTGCGCTTTTTAAACAGGCTGCGCTTTCCCGGCTCCTGCTCCTGCGCGTATGTATCCGGTTCCAATGACCGGCTTATGCGTTTCTTCATGCCATTCCTCCATCGCGGTAGACAGGCTGCCGCAGATATATTATAGCATATTTACCCGTGTTCACCAGTTTTTCGGACTCCGTGACCCGTTTTTTTGAAATAATGTTACAAATATGATTCAAATCTGTAATAATATCAAGGGATTTGCTTGACACTCCTTAGGATTTACCATAAAATACGGTTGTGCAACCTTGGAATATCGTCCGCAGCGCAGCACGCGCCGGAAGGAGGGGACGGGCTTTGACTACTGCCCATATCCACATGCAAAAAAGAGTATTTGCCATTTTGGCCGCGATTCTGCTGATCGCCCTCAGCCTGGGGGCTATGGCCCTGACCGATGCGAGCAGCATCGGTTTTGATCTGAGCATCGAGCCTACGACGCTGAAAGCGCCGGGACCAGTCACGGTGAAGGCCACCGTCACCAACAAAGGCACAGAGGACATTACGGTGCCCATGACGCTGTACGACGCGGACGATAAGATTGTCACCGCGGCCTTCGACGGCGGCGTGCTGAGCCTGCTGAAGGCGGGAGAGAGCCGCGAATACTCGGGCCAGTGGACGGTTTCGCAAAAATACCTGGATGCCGGAAAGTTCAGTTTCAATCTGCGCCTGAACACCACGGACGCCTCAGGCGCGATCGCCCAGGTCAGCATCCCGGCTTCAGCCACCATCGTATATGAGGGAGAAAAAGTAGAGCTTTCCGTCTCGCGCAGCATCAGACCCGAAGTTGTCCGCGCAAACGGCACTGTGACCGTCTCCTATGATCTGGTCAACAACGGCACTGTGAAGCTTACCGACATCATCGTCAAGGAGAATACACTGATCTCCACGCGTTCCCAGACGGTCAAGACGCTTGAGCCGGGTGCTTCCGCGAAATTGACCTTTGAAAAGATTGTAGGAAACGCGGGTGTTGAGAGCTCTGCCCTGATCACCTATTACCGCGATGGGGCCAAGACCCAGCTGCGCCAGACTTTAGAGCCCGTTCAGATTCCTCTGGCTAAGCCCGGCTTCTCCGCTGAACTATCTGCCGATAAGACTTCCCTGACTATCGGTGAAAAAGTTACGCTGACCCTGACGCTAAAAAATGTCGGCAACATCAGCTACACCGGCATCAAAGTGACAGACGCGAGGCTTGGCGAGGTGTTCAGCGGCCTGTCACTTGCTGCGGGTGAAACGCTGACTCAGACCAAAGAAATCATCATGGAGACCACAACCACCTTCCGCTTCAATATCACGCTGTCTGACAACACCGGCGTGACGCAGTCGCAGACAACCAATGAGCTGAAAATATCAGCGTACAATGAGGGCCAGATGATGCGCCTCAACGCCCAGCTCACAGCCGACCGCGAGACGGTCAGCGCGCTGCCGGGCCTGGTGCGCATGAGCATCACCATCACCAATGACAGCAACACCACCGCCAAGCCTGTCAACCTTTATCACGGCGGAGTGCAGATCGCCTCCATCGCGGAGATGGCGCCGGGACAGACCAATACGGTCACGCGCGAATTCAATATATCCCAGGCGGGCAAGTTCCGCTTTGAGGTGCGCACGGTGGACGCGCTGGACAACACGGTATCCTTTGACAGCAACGAGATCAGCATCGGCTATCAGCCGCCCACCCCCGCCCCCACGCAGCAGGCACAGCCCACTGTAGCGCCTGTCGTGACATACAGCCCCATCCCCGTCTCCGGTGACGACAGCATTCTTTCCAAAGGCAAGAATGCGCTGTTCATCCTGACCGCGGCCGTTGGCGTCCTGCTGGCCGGCAGCCTGGCGCTTTTCCTGATCAGCTCCTTCATCAGGGCGCGTACCCGCAGGCAATCGAATACCGCCTACGATCATTTGGATATCCAGCCCAAGCGTGACTATGCGGACCCGGATACCTACCAGGGTGAGGATGACGCGAGGCAGGCACAGGACAAGCCCGACAGCAAGCCTGAGGAAATAGCCGCCCCGGTCGCCCGGCAGGTGAAAGAAGAAGATTTGCCTCACCACAAGTACCTGAATGAAGACTCGCCCAAGGCTGAGCCTGTCAGGAGGGAAGGATCCGTCCAGACATTGCCGGATGACACCGGTGACAGTGCGAGCGAAAGCGATATATCCGAAGAAGGCGCCTATCAAATGGTCCGCGAGCCCAAAGACGCAGGGTCCGAAACGCCTGTGCCGCAGCAGCGCAAGCCGCGCCGCCGCGCCGCGAAAACCCATCAGCTTCCTGAGGATGAAGAATAATACTCATCTTTGGCACCAAGCATGAAGAATGCAAAGCCCCGCGCCGGACACAGCGCGGGGCTTTGCATATATAAAGGAGCCGGACAGGCCGCCGGTCAGAATCTGCTCAATGCTATAACAGGTTAGTCAGCGCGGCAAACTTCTCCAGGCTTAACGCCTCCCCCCTCACACCAGCGGGGAGGCCTGCTTTTTGTACAAGCTCCTCCGCCTGCGAACGGCTGAGCGAATAAGCGGGCATGAGGTTATTAACCAAAGTCTTTCGCCGCATGCGGAAGGCGGAGTCAATCAGGTTGAACAGCTTCTTCTCATCCGCCTGGACCGGCGGCGTTTCGCGCATGGGCATCGTGACGAACGCGCTGTCGCACTTGGGCGGCGGCGTAAATGCTTCCGACCCGATGATCTTGACGATCCTGGGCTCAGATTTATACTGCGCAAGCAAGGCAAGCGGCCCGTAAGCCGGCGTGGAAGGGAGCGCGATCAGACGCTCCGCCGCTTCCTTTTGCACCATGACGTTGATCGAGCGAATAGGCAGATCAAGGCTGAGAAGGCGGTTCATGATCGGCGTTGTGATGTAATAAGGCAGGTTAGCCGTGATTTTAAACGAGCCAAGAGGCAGGAGCAGTTCCTCAAGCCCCTCCCCCATGATATCTCCCTGGATCACCTCCACATGATCAAGGCCGTGCAGAGTCACCCGCAGCACCGGGATCAGCTGTGGATCCACCTCCATAGCCAGCACCCGCCCGGCTTTCTTCGCCAGTGCCTCGGTTAACGCGCCCAAACCGGGCCCTATCTCAAATACATGGTCCGAAGGCTCGATCCCGCTCAGAGCAACAAGCTCATCCAGCAGCGCCCTGTCATTGAGAAAATGCTGGCCCAGCGCCTGTTTGGCGCGGAAGCCTTTTTCGGGCTTGATATGCGGTGTTTTTCCCTTCATTGGGCCTCCAAAGCGCGGATTTTTGCGACAGTCAAAGCGGTATCCGGCGCGTGGAACAGAGAGGTCCCCATCACCAGGCGCGTCACGCCTTTTTTGATGGCCAGTTCCGCGTTGTCAGGCCCTATACCGCCGTCTGCCGATATAATGCCGCTAAAACCCTTTTCACGCAGAAGAGCCGCCTTGTCAAGCTGCTCGGGCATCATCTTCTGCCCGCCGAAACCGGGCTCCACCGTCATGATCAGCACCAGATCGATCAGGCTCAGGTATGGAAGGAGGCTGTCAGCAGGCGTATCGGGCTTAACGCTCAGCCCTGCCTTGCAGCCCAAGCCTTTAATGTGTTCAATGACCCGGATGATCTTTTCCCCCAGTTCAAGATGGATGGTGATCTCATTTGCCCCGGCTGCGGCAAAGGCCTCAATATAATGTTCAGGGTTGTCCATCATCAGGTGAACATCCTGCCTGATATCCGGAAATCCGCGGCGCAGGGCCCGGCACAGGTCGGGCCCGAAGCTTAGATTGGGCACAAAATGCGCGTCCATGATGTCCACATGCAGCAGATCTGCCCCGGCATCCAGTATCCTCTGTACATCCTTGCCTATACGCAGCGGATCCGCCGCGAGCACCGAAGGAGCTATCTCAATCATACCTTTCCCTCCATGTCTTCTTGACCGTTTCCATCAGCTCGCCGTAGCGCTGCAGGCGTGATTCGCTGATATCCCCGGCCTCGCAGGCTAGTTTCACCGCGCAGCCAGGCTCCGTCAGATGCAGGCAGGGGCTGAAACGGCAGTCCCCCTCATAGAGACGGAAATCCGGATAATGCTCCCGCAGCTGCTCCGGCTCAAGGTCGCGGGGCAGCTCGAGGAGAGAAAAACCCGGTGTATCCATCACCTTCATGCCATCGTGATACAGAAGCGTTGTGTGGCGGGTGGTCTGCTTGCCGCGCTTGATCCTGTCGCTGATCGCGCCGGATATCAGCGTTTTACCTGTCACCATGCTCAGCAGCGCGCTTTTGCCTACGCCTGACTGACCGGCAAATCCCGTCAGCTCACCACGCATCCGGCTGCACAGCTCATCCAGCCCCAGACCCGAATAAGCGCTGAGCGCGATGACAGGAGCGCCTGAATTTTTATAGATCTCTCTGGCCTCCGCATACTTTTCCATGCCGATATCGCTCTTGTTCACCGCGATCAAGGGGCAGATGCCCTGCATATCGGCATAGACCAGCAGCTTGTCCACAAGAAGGTAATCAGGCGCCGGCTCTGGCGCTACCACAATCACCATCAGGGTGATGTTGGCTACAGGGGGACGCAGGCACAGGCTGGCACGGGGCAGTATCTCCTCCAGCCACCCATGCTCCTCCCCGGATCCGGGGGAAAACATCACGCGGTCTCCGGGCAGGGGACTGATCCCGTCCCGTCTGAATTTCTTTTTCGCGCGCAGGATATGCTCCTGCCCGGTTTCATCGCGCACGGTGTAGAATCCGCCGCGCCCTTCCTTGATCTCGCCTTTGATCATGGCGTCTCCGTCCGGGGAGGCTGATAAACATAAAGCACCAACTGAAGGGGTGTGCCCTCCATCACCTTATCGCCGGATTTTGGAGTCTGGGTCGCAATGCGGCCGTCCTGCGCCGGATCTTCCACTGCGACATGATCCACCACATTTGGCACAAGCCCCGCGCGCTTGATGGCAGACTCGGCCGCCTCATAGGGCTGGCCTTTGTAATCAGCTACCGTGACTTCTCCTCCGGATACCGCCACCTGGATCACCCCGCCGTAATCAAGCATCGCCCCTTTTTCAGGCGATTGGCTCAAAATGGTTCCGGAAGCTTCGGTATCCATGATACGGTTGATTTCAAACAGCTTCAGCCCGATCCGTTCCGTCTCCTCCTGCGCCTTTGCGAATAGCTTGCCGGTCAAGGCAGGGACCTCCTGCCTGCTGGCCCCTGAGGATATGGTGATCAAAATGGTATCGCCGCGCTTCATCGGATAGTCATAGTCGTGCGACTGCAGGATCACGCGCCCCACCGGTTCTCCGCTGGGCTGCCTGGCAATGCGCGGGATAAGTCCCGCCCGCCTGGCCTCCCTGATGGCTGCGTCTTCCTCAAAATCAAGCAGATAAGGGGCCCTTGTGCTGTTGACCACGGAGTTGACAATCGTGACCGTGCCCCAGACAAGCAGCCCCAGCACCACGGCAGCGGTCACCGCCATCGCGACCCGCTCCCTGTACCGCCTGCGCCGCTTTTTCGAAGGAGCTGACTTTTCAGGCTGTATGGACAGTACCGGCGTATCCAGCGTATTTTCCTTCTCTGGAGACTGCAGAGCGATTTTCAAAGCCTGCGCCATTTCAAGCGCTGTATGGTAGCGGTTGACCGGCGCCTTTTCAAGCGCCTTCATCACCACCGCCTCCACGGAGGGAGATACATCCGGGTTGATCTCCCGCAGGGGCCGGGGCCGGGCCTGCACATGCTGCAGCGCGATGGCGACCGGTGTTTCTCCATCAAAGGGCACCTTGCCTGTCAGCATCTCATAGAGCACGACGCCAACGCTGTACAGGTCACTGGATACAGTTGCCATCTCACCCTGCGCCTGCTCGGGAGAAAAGTAATGCACTGTGCCCATCACGGATTTATCAGCATCAGGAATGGTCGCCGTTTTGGTTCCCACCATGCGCGCGATGCCAAAGTCTGATACCTTGATATACCCCTTCTGATTGACCAAAATGTTCTGCGGCTTGATATCCCGGTGAATGATCCCCGCCTGGTGCGCGTGCTGCAGGGCTGAGAGGATGCGAATGGCAATCTGCACCGACACGTCTTCGGGCAGCGTTTTTGAATCCCGAATGATATCCTTCAACGTCTTCCCGTTGACATATTCGATGACGATATAGGGGTTTTCGGTCGTCCCCACATCCAAAAGGTTGACGATATTATGGTGGCTCATCTTGCTGGCCGCGTTGGCCTCCCGCTGAAAGCGGCTCAAAAAATCAGGGTTCTGCTTATATTCAGGCCGCAGGAATTTGATGGCCACATCATGCCCTGTGCGCAGGTCGCGCGCAAGGTATACCAGCGCCATTCCCCCCTCGCCGATTGGGGCGAGTATCTGATATCGATCCGCTATGATCTGCTTGATGCTCACCTGGGCACCTCCAGCAGGATCAAGGTGATATTGTCCCGTCCGCCCGCTTCCAGGGCGCCCACGACCATGCGGTCGGCAGACGTTTCCAGGTCGTTCATCATCAGGCAGTCCAAGATGCTCCGGGCATCCAGATGCTCGCTCAGCCCGTCAGAGCAAAGAAGCCAGCGATCACCGGGCATCTTGTCAAACACAGCTGTATCACAAAGAACCCGATCCTCTGTACCCACGGCCCGGGTGATGACGTTGCGGTAAGGAGAACTGCGGGCCGCGTCGCGTGCCAGAGCGCCGCTGCGTACCATTTCGCCCACAAGCGAGTGATCATTGCTCACCTGCGTGAGCTGACCTTCGCGCAGCAGATAGGCCCGGCTGTCACCCACATGGCCCAGAAGAACACTTTCAGGCCCTTCCCAAAGCATCGTCAGCGTCGTTCCCATACCGCTCAGATAATCATCTGCCTGCTGGCGCAGGTAGATATCATGTGTAATGCGCTGATAACAGGCATCGATAGCCGCCAGGGACGGCGGCAGCCCGTACAGGGCTTTTAGCCCCTCAATGGCCATCAAACTGGCGATATCTCCGCCGCGGTGTCCGCCCATGCCGTCCGCGACAGCATAGATGGGATACACGTCCGGCATCACCAGCAGGGCGTCCTGATTGCTTTTGCGTATGCGGCCTATGTGCGTTCTGGCGACTGATCTCAAACCCCGTCTCCTCCCTCGTCCAACACGGGTTCAAGCGACATCGCGGCCCCTTCTTTTAGCAGGTAGCGGCGCCGCAGCTGGCCGCAAGCCCCCGATGTATCAGCCCCCATCTCCCGTCTGAGCGTTGCGGAAATGCGGTATTCTTCCATCAGCGCTAAAAACTTCGCTGCTTCCATGCGGGTCACGCCGCGCAGCTGCCGTTCCTCTACCGGGTTCAAGGGGATCAGGTTGACATGGCACTGCATGCCGCGGAGCCTTAAAGCCAGCTCCCTTGCATGCTCGGGCTGATCATTCACGCCCTGGACCAGGGCGTACTCAAACACAACGCGCCGGCCTGTCTTGTCTATATAATTGCGGCAGGCTTCCAGCAGCCGCTGGATGCTCACGCTTCTGGCGATCGGCATGGTACGCTGCCTGATCTCATCATTGGGCGCGTGCAGGCTGACTGACAGCGTGACGGGGAGACCTTCCTGCGCCAATCTGTCCATTCTATCCACCAGCCCGCAGGTGCTCAGCGAGATGTGCCGAAGGCCGATGTTCAAGCCTTTCTCATGGCTGACCAGGCGCAGGAAGCGCACCACCTCATCATAGTTGTCAAGCGGCTCGCCCGACCCCATCAGGACGATGTTGTGAACGGCAGTGCCGGGCATTTCCGCCCCGGCCAGGATCACCATGTGCATCATCTCGGCCGCCGTAAGATTGCGGGCAAGCCCTTCCAGGGTGCTTGCGCAAAAGGAACAGCCCATCCGGCAACCAACCTGAGTGGACAGGCAAAGCGTCATGCCATAGCGGTAGCGCATCAGCACGCCTTCCACGCAGTGATCGTCCCGCATCGCGAACAGCACCTTCATGGTGCCGTCGATCTCCGATACGAAGCGTTCGATGATGCGCACAGGTTTGTCAACCGCCGCCTCTGTCAGCTGCTGCCGGAGGGGCAAAGGCAGGTTGCTCATTTCATCAAACCCGGCTCCCTTATGAAGCCAGGCGAACACCTGATCCGCCCGGTAGCCGGGCTGGCCTATATCTTTCAGATACAGGGCCAGCTCCTCCGGAAACATCTGCAAGAGAACGGGTTTTGTCATACGCGTTTCATCCGGGCTACAAAGAAGCCCTCCATCCCGTCACGGTGCGGGAGCAGCTGCAGGCCGTACTCTCCCGTCAGTTCCCTCAGGTTCGCCGGGATCTCCTCAGGCAGCGCGTCCATAACGAAATCAGAATGCGTATCCAGGAAATCCTTGATCTGCAGGTGGTTTTCTTCGGGCAGTATGGAGCAGGTGGCATAGACCAGCGCAGCGCCGGGCTTCACATAACGGCTGCAGGTATCCAGCAGCTTTGACTGGATGCCCGTCAGCTCTTTCAAGCTTTCTTCCTTCAGGTTATGGCGCAGATCGGGCTTTTCAAACAGCATGCCGCTGCCGGTACAGGGCGCGTCGATCAGAACTGCGTCCATCATTCTGTCCATCTGCTCGCGGTATACCAAAGCGTCGCGCATCGCCGGGCGGATGTTGTACAGCCGCAGCCTGTCGGCCAGCGCCTGGATCAGATCCACCCTGTGCTCATGTACATCCCAGGCTTGCACGCGGCCTGTGCCCTGCATCTGCTCGGACATAAAAGCTGATTTGCCGCCGGGCGCCGCGCATGTATCCAGCACCTGAGCGCCAAGCTTTGGTTTCACTGCCATGGCGGCCACCATGCTGCCTTCTCCCTGGATGGAGAACAAGCCGTCCAGGAAGTCATTGTCATGGCCGATATCGGATGCCCCTGATACATGCCAGACTCCCGGAAGGATACCGGGTTGTGCATCCCAGGTTTTTTTCCGGAGCAGTTCTTCAAACTTGGCAGCGCTGATGCGCTGCAGGTTGGGGCGGACGGTAATATAGTGCTCCTGCTTTTCATAGCAAAGGAGCCGGTCGCCTTCCTCGGGTCCGTAAGCATCCAGTATCTTCTGAGCGTACCACTCAGGCAGGGATTGCATGACGCGGTAATACGTGAGCCCCTCTTCCTTTGCGGGAAAGCTCAGCTCCTCCCGGCCGCGGATCAAATTGCGCAGCACGCCGTTGACCAGGCCGGTCAGATCTTCCAGGCCCAGATCACGCGTCAGCTTTACCGCCTCGTTGACAGCAGCGCTGTCGGGGATACGGTCAAGCAAAAGAATCTGAGCGGCTGACAGGCGCAGAATGTTGCGCACGCGCTTTTCAAGCTTCTCCGTGTCTTCCAGGTAGCGGTCAAGCGCGAAGTCGATCTGATTGAGATGCTCCAGCGTCAGATAAACGATGCGGGTGCACAGCCGCTTGTCTTTCTGAGACAGGTTCACTTTCTCAAAATGCTCGTCCAGCGACAGCGAGGCAAAACCGCTTTCAAGCAGCACGCGGTTTAATACCAGCATGGCGGACTTGCGGGCATCGGCGCTCAGCCCTGTCCCTTCCCTGTCATTGGGCTGGCTGCGAAAATCCGTCCGCCCAGGGGCGGCATGGTTGAAACTTGGCCTGGGCGACGCGGGCCGGCGAAACCCGCCGGCTGGACGCGCGGGGCCTGAAAAATCAGGTCTCCCGAAGCGCTGCTGAGGCTGCGGAGCCTGTGGGGGGCGGCTGAAGCTTCTGCGGTCGCGGTCATTCCCCTGCGGGTCAGGTACAAAGGCAGGTTTGTTGAAGCGATGGCTGCCTTCCTGGGGCCGGGGCGCGCCTCTGTCAAAGGCGGGCTTATTTGCATAGCTGCGGCCTTCTCCGCCCTGGTCTTGAGGCGCTCCTGCGGGTTTCGCGTGTTGCCTGCGCTCGCCGCTCTGCGCCCCTCTGTCAAAGGCAGGCTTTGCATAGCTGCGGCCTTCTCCGCCCTGGCCTTGAGGCACCCCTGCGGGTTTCGCGTATTGCCTGCGCTCGCCGCTCTGCGCCCCTCTGTCAAAGGCAGGCTTGCCAAAGCTGCGACCTCCGCTTCCCTGGCCCTGCGGGGCTCCCGCGGGTCTCGCGAACGGCTTGCGCTCGCCGCTCTGCGGGCCTCTGTCAAAGGCGGGCTTGTTGCCAAAGCTGCGGCTTCCGCCGCCCTGGCCCTGCGGGGCTCCCGCGGGTCTCGCGAACGGTTTGCGCTCCCCGCTCTGCGGGCCTCTGTCAAAGGCAGGTTTACCGAAGCTGCGGCCTCCACCTCCCTGGCCCTGTGGGGCTCCCGCAGGTTTCGCGTATTGCCTGCGCTCGCCGCTCTGCGCCCCTCTGTCAAAGGCAGGCTTGCCAAAGCTGCGGCCCCCGCCGCCCTGGCCCTGCTGCGCTCCCGCGGGTCTCGGGAAAGGTTTGCGCTCGCCGCTCTGCGGCCCTCTGTCAAAGGCAGGCTTGCCAAAGCTGCGGCCCCCGCCGCCCTGCCCTTGCGGCGCTCCCGCGGGTCTCGCGAAAGGCTTGCGCTCGCCGCTCTGTGCCCCTCTGTCAAAAGCGGGCTTGCTAAAGCTGCGGCCCCCGCCGCCCTGGCTCTGAGGTGCTCCCGCGGGTCTCGGGAAAGGTTTGCGCTCGCCGCTCTGCGGCCCTCTGTCAAAGGCAGGCTTGCCAAAGCTGCGGCCCCCGCCGCTCTGGCCTTGCGGAGCCCCCGCCGGTTTGCCATAGCGCCGTTCCCCGGTCTGGGGCTGGCCTGCCGCGGGACGTCCATAGGGTTTATTTGTTCCTTGCTGATCCGGGCGATTATAAGGCGCCTTTTTGCTATCGTTTTCGCTCATGTTTTCCTCTCCCGGCTCTTGGCCGGGCTTCCATTATAGTCCTTCGCCCGTTGTGATCGGATGCCCTAACAAGTAATCGGAGGCTTTCATCGGCTTGCCTCCCTGGGCCTGCAGGGTAAGCACGCGCACCGCGCCTTCCCCCGCCTGTATCAGCAGACCTTTCTTACTGTCCGCCTCCAATACAGTACCGGGGGCAGCGCTCTCCCCCGCTTCGGCGCTTGCCAGGAGCAACTTCAGCCTGCCGAGCCTGGCCGAGTCTGTATACGCGCCGGGCCACGGATTCAACCCCCGCACGAGGTTTGAGATGGACCGGGCGCTTTGTGTCCAGTCTATTTCACCCATCTCCTTATGAAGCATGGGGTAGTAGCTCATAACGCTTTCATCCTGCCTGATCGGGGACAGCCTGCCTGCTTCCAGCGCGCGGATCGTATCGATCAACAGCTCCGCGCCCATTGCGCCTAATCGCCCGGTCAACTCGCCGGCGGTTTCCATGGGACCGATCGCGGTTTCCTTTTGCAGCAGTATATCGCCTGTATCGATGCCGGCGGCAGTCAACATGGTTGTAACGCCTGTTACCGTTTCCCCATTGATCAGGCACCAGTTGATCGGCGAGCTGCCCCGGTACCTGGGCAGGAGGGAGGCGTGTACGTTGATGGTGCCAAATTTAGGGATATCCAGTATTTCCTGCGAGAGGATCTGCCCAAAGGCTGCCGTTACGCACAGGTCGGGTGCCAGGGTTTTCAGCGCGTCCACGCCATCCGCCCGGATCTTGCGCGGCTGGAAAACGGGGATGCCGCGGGATTGGGCATACACTTTTGCCTCCGGCATCTGCACCTTGCCGCCCCTTCCCCTGGGTTTATCCGGCTGGGTAAATAAGCCTGCCACATCATAGCCGTTTTCTACCAGCGCTTCCAAGGACTGCACCGCGTAGCCGGGCGTGCCCATAAAAACGATGCGCATCAGGCTCCGGCCTCCGCGGTTTCCTCATCCTCTTCTTCATCATCTTCCTCAAACACCTCATACTCCATGAGGTCTACATACAGCACGCCGTTGAGGTGGTCGATCTCATGCTGGAGGGCCCTGGCCAGAATGCCATCAGCCTGGATCTCCTGATGCCTGCCTTTTATGTCCTGGTAGGTGACTGTTACCTTCTCAGGCCGCTTGACGCACCCGCGGCGGCCTGGGATGCTCAGGCAGCCCTCTTCCATCGCGACATCTCCCTCAGTCTTGATGATCTGGGGGTTCACAAATACGCGCAAGCCCTGCTCATCATACACATCGATCACGATCAGACGGCGCATCAGGCCGATCTGCGGCGCGGCAAGGCCAATGCCATCGGCAGCGTACATGGTTTCACCCATGTCGCGCGCGATCATCTGCAATCGCAGATCAAATTTGGTCACGGGGTGGCTCACCGCGCGCAGCAGCGGGTCCCCGATATGAAGTATAGTTTTCCTTGACATCTCTGCTCCTTGTTATGCCAGGGACGCGGGATTGATTTCCAGCGTCACTTCGCCCGGCCATTCTTGCCTGGTCATCTCCTGAAGCTGAGCGATCAGCTGATCGCTGTCGGGATGAACCAGAAGTTTTAAAAATACCTGCGCGCGGGAACGGCCCATGATCTTTTTGATCGGAGCCTCATCCTCACGGCAAAACAGTACGCGTTTTTTCAGTGCCGGCTGCTGCGCGAGCAGCTTCTCCACCCTCAGGAAGAGCTCACCGCTCACCCGCCGGGCCGTTTCCTCATCCCTGGCCTGGCACAGCAGCCTCACCAGCATCGTAAAAGGCGGGTAAAGGTCACGCTTGCGCCTTTCAAACTCGGTGGTGAAAAAGCGGCGGTAATCCTGTCCGGCGGCCGCCGCGATGGCGTAATGATCAGGCTTATAGGTCTGAATCACCACATGGCCGGGCTGATCTGCCCGCCCTGCCCGGCCCGCCACCTGTGTCAGCAGCTGAAAACTCCGCTCGGCGCTGCGGTAATCGGGCAGGTTGAGGGAGGAATCCGCCAGCACGGCGCCGACCAGCGTTACCCTGGGAAAGTCCAGCCCTTTGGCGATCATCTGTGTTCCGATCATGACGCGCGCCTGGCCGCTGCGAAAGCGGTTGATCAGCTCCTCATGCGCGTTTTTCATGGTCGTGGTGTCATTATCAAGGCGGACGAAAGGAACATCGGGATAGAGCTTTTTAAACTCCTCCTCCACCCGCTGCGTACCGGCCCCCACCGGTTTCAGGTACGCGGAACCGCATTCGGGACATGCCGGCGGCATCGGCGATTTCTGCCCGCAATAGTGACAATGCAGCAGATTATCCGCCGCGTGGTAGGTCAGGCTCACATCGCAGGAGGGACAGCCCATCGCGTGCCCGCACTTGCGGCAGATAACGCTCTGGGCGTATCCGCGCCTGTTGATAAACAGCATGGCCTGCTGGCCTGCCTTCAGGCATTGCTCAAGCCTTGTCAACAGCTCTCCTGAGAACATACCCTTATTGCCCAGCCGCAACTCTTCCCGCATATCAACGACAGTTACTTCAGGCATGGGCATGCCGTTAACGCGCAGGGGCATCTCAAGCAGCGTGTAATCTCCGCGTTTTGCCTTGGCAAAGCTTAAAATGGAGGGTGTCGCGCTGGCCAGCAGCAGGCAGGCCCCTTCGCGCTCGGCCCGTCTTTGGGCCACTTCCCGGGCATCATAAGCGGGCACACGGTCAGATACATAGCTCGATTCATGCTCCTCGTCCACGATGATCAGCCCCAGATCTTTCACGGGAGCAAACACCGCTGATCTCGCGCCGATCACTACCCGCGCCGCGCCATGGCGTATCCTTCGCCACTCGTCAAAGCGCTCGCCCGCCGACAGCCGGGAATGCAGCACCGCCGCCTCGTCCCGGAAACGTCCGCGGAACCATTGCACCATCTGGGGGGTGAGCACAATCTCCGGTACCAGCACGATCGCGCCGCGGCCAAGCCGCAAAGCTTCACGCACCGCGCGGATGTATACCTCCGTCTTGCCGGAGCCCGTCACGCCGTGCAATAGAAACGCGCCGCGCCGTGCCCTCAATGCCGGCAGCAGCTCATCCAGCGTCTCCTGCTGATCCTCTGTGAGTTCCGGATCCGGATCCATGACAGGCCGGTCCGGATAGGGCGCGCGGAGCACCTCGCGCTCGATCACCTCGCACACGCCATCTTTTTCCAAGGCCCGCAAAGGCTCAAGCGGAGCGCGTACGAGCAACTGGAGTTCGCTTATGGGATGGACTTCGCCGTCTGACATCAGATCGATGAGCAGGCGGCGCTTGGGCGAGCGTGTCTGCGCCGCGCGAGCCGTTTGCAAGGCTTCACCGCTGAGTAGAAGGCGTGCCGCCTTTTCTGTTTTGATCCCGATACGTCCACCGCGCATCTGCGCCGGGATCATCAGCCTCAAGGTTTCAGCCAGCGGGCAGTGAGCGCTCTGGCTTATGCCGCGCGCAAGCTCTACCATTTGAGGCAGGATGGCAGGGTAGTCCTCCAGCGGTTCCTTCACCTGCCGAATTCTGTCGGGAGGAAGTTCGCTAGTATCAGAAAAGCCCAGTACGTACCCTTCCTTCTCCTGCCTGCCGAAGGGCACCGCCACGCGCATTCCAACCTGAAGCGCCATTCCATCAGGAATGGCGTAAGTGAACACCCTGTCCACATCGGCGTGGGCGATATCGACGATCACTTGCGCGTAGCGCGGAACCTTTGTCACGCCTGCTTCGCCTTCTTCAGCCTCAAAATCTCATCCAGCAGCATGTCCGCCGCCTGCCTCTTGCTCATCAGGGGAAGTTCTCTCGACTGATCGAAGGCTATCAGCGTCAGAATGTTGGTGTCAACATCAAACCCCGCCCCGGGCTGGCTGACATCGTTGTAACAAATCAGGTCAAGGTTTTTGCGCTTGCGCTTTTCCTCCACCTGCCGCATATCACCGCCGGTTTCCGCGGCAAAACCTACAAAAACCTGATACGGCTTCTTTTGCTCCCCCGCCGCCTTCGCCACATCGCGCGTCTGGCGCAGGCGCAGCGTAAGGTCCTCATCCCCCTGCTTTTTGATCTTACTGTCCGCCTGCCGGGCGGCGGTGAAATCGGCGGGTGCCGCGGCCTGGATCAGCACATCGCAATAAGGCACTTTTCCCATCACTGCCTGGTATAGATCCTCTGTCGATTCGACCGGAACAAGCTCCACCCCCTGAGGCGCTGACAGGCTCACCGGCCCGGATATCAAAACGACCTCCGCTCCGCGCGCGGCCAGGGCTTCCGCGATAGCGTATCCCATTTTGCCTGATGACTTGTTGGTTAAAAAACGCACGGGATCAAGAGCTTCACGCGTCGGGCCGGCCGTTACCACGGCGCGAAGCCCGGCATAATCGCCTCCGGGAGCCAATATCCCCTCACAGGCGGCTAAAATGTCCGCGGGCTCGCTCATGCGGCCCGCGCCGATGTCCCCGCATGCCAGCAATCCTCCCTCAGGGCCGACAGTATAGACGCCGCGGTCAACAAGGGTTTTCAAATTTTGCTGCGTTGCCTGCGCCTGATACATCTGGGTATTCATCGCCGGGGCAATCAACAAGGGCGCGGCGGTTGCCAGAATGGTCGTCGTGAGCATATCATCCGCCAGGCCATGGGCAAGCTTCGCGATGACGTTGGCCGTCGCCGGCGCTATCACGAACAGATCCGCCTTCTTGGCCAGGGCGATGTGCTCCACTTCCCAGTACTGAGGGTTTTCAAAGGTATCCCTGGCGACGGGGTTGCCGCTCAGGGTTTGGAAGGTAAGCGGCGAAACGAACTCGCAGGCATTTCTGGTCATAATAACATGGACCTGCGCCTCCGCCTTCTTCAGCCTGGAGACGAGGTCGCAGGCCTTATAGACGGCGATGCCGCCCGTCACGCCAAGGACGATGGTTTTCCCTTTTAAGCTTTCCTTGTTACTGCTCATCTTCCAGCTTGCGGTGATAGGTAATCAGCCCACGGTTGATCTCCGAGATTGCCTGAGAGAGAGGCTTTTGCTCATCATCCTCAAGCAGTGTCTGGGCGCCGTCCATCAGCTGGCGGGCGCGGCGGCTGGCCTGAATCACCAGGGTGTAGCTTGAATCGCTCTTCTTCTTGAGTTCCTCGATGCCGGGTTTGTTAATGGGCATAGTGTTCTCCTTATTCCTCGTATATTTCAGGGAAGTAACGGGTAGTGCGGTGTTTTTCAGCCATGATGATGGCGCTGAGCATCCCAAAGGCCTGTTCCAGCTGGTCATTGACCAGCGCGTAGGTATAGTGCTTTAGCAGCCGGACTTCCCCGTAGGCGTTGGACAGCCTTTTCAGGATCTCATCCGGATCGTCGGTGTTGCGGGTATGAAGCCTCTCTCGAAGGGCTGAATAGCTGGGCGGAAGGATAAAAATACTGACTGTCTCCGGCATCGCGCTCATGACGCTGAGGGCCCCTTGCGGATCAATATCAAGCAGAATGTTGCGGCCTTCCTCAATAGCGCGCTCCACCTGGTCCTTCGGGGTGCCATAGCGGTGACCATGCACGGTGGCATGTTCCAAAAAGGCATTTTCGGCGAGCATTTTATCAAAACGTTCTTCATCAATGAAGTGGTAATGCACGCCGTCAATCTCTCCCTCGCGCGGCTTGCGCGTCGTGGCCGAGACTCCGAACATGATGGTCGGATCGCTCCTGAGCAAACGTTCACACAAGGTTCCTTTACCGGTGCCGCTTGGCCCCGACACTACCAATAGCATACCCTTGCGCCGTTCTTTCATCCGCTTGCCTCCCCTTAACGCTCAGTATTCATTCCGCGTTTTGTATCTGCTCGCGCATTTTCTCAAGCGCGTTCTTGGCATCCAGTACCAGCCGGGTCATCTGAAGCTCACTGGTTTTGCTGCCGATGGTGTTGACTTCACGGTTCATTTCCTGAACCAGGAAATCCATCTTCCGGCCCATAGGCTCCCGGGCTTCCAATAGCTCGCCCATCTGCCCGATATGGGCATCAAGGCGGGCCAGCTCCTCATCCACAGCCACCCTGTCAGCGAACAGAGCCACTTCCTGCGCCAGCCGCTGAGGCTCAATGCCCTCGGGCATAAGGCGCGCGATGCGCTCCGACAGTTTTCTGCGATAGTTTTCCGGCTGCTCGGGCGCAAACTCTTTCATATATATAAGCATACGCTCCAACCTGTCAAGGTGTCCGCGCAAATCAGCGGCGAGGGCAGCGCCTTCTCGCTCCCGCGCATCGATCAATTCACTGACTGCTTGTTCCGCGGCCTGGATGATCAAGGCTTTAAGGGCTTCCTCATCCTCCCGGGCCTCCGAGATGCGGACCACATCAGGCAGATTCAGCAAGTCACCTACCGGCAATCCCCCAGACAGTTTTCCGGCCTTCGCGATCTCCTCAGCCGCTTTGAGGTAACTGAGCGCCAGCGCGGTATCAGTCTCAACGAGTTTTGCGTCCTGCCGATGGTTTTGGTACCCCAGGCTGACATCCACATGACCTCTGGCCAGGCTGCTGCCCAGGATATCTCGCAATAGGGGTTCCGTAAAATTCAGAGCCCGGGGCAAGCGAAAGCTTAGGTCAAGAAATCGATGATTGACGGATTTTAGCTCGACCGTGATTTCGCGCCCATCCAGCTTGGCGCTTCCCCGGCCGTAACCCGTCATACTTCGCATACTCAACCTCCCCCTTACATTATAGTATACCACAGCACACAAAAAGTGAAAAGCGCGCGAGCGGCACGGCCTCCGCTTCGGGTTCCGACAAAGGCACACGCAGCCGCCGAAACCGTTTTCAAATAAGAAAAACCCGCAGCAGCGGGTCTTTCCGGAAAACGGTGATACCGTAAAGCCAAACCGTGAAATTCCTTATGACTTCATCGAACCTTTCACATCAACGGCGATCGAATCAGTCACGGCGCTGCAGATCTTCTGCACGCCATGCTTGCCGCCGCGCGTCTCAATGGTGATCATGCCGGCTTCGTGCAAAGCCTTGACATGGCTGGTGATCGCCCCGCCCGTAATCTTCAGCGATTCGGCGATGGCTGTCATGCGCATGGGTCCTTTACTCATCAGCAGCTCAAGAATGGCAACTCTTGTGTCAGACGCAAGCGCCTTGAATACGGGCAACCCTTCCCGCAGGTTCTGGATATTACGTTTCATTTAGATGGCACTCCTTTTCTTATCTCGTTCCTTGCCCCTTACAAGTTTCGAAACGTTTATGATTATACAATACATATGCTCTTATTTCAATGACTATTCCCGCAATAAATAGAATTTATTTTTCGAATATTGACAAAATTAACAGGATATTCACACATCAGTTGCTTGACCTTGAAAAATCCGCTCCTGCCTGCCGGTCTGACCAGATCATGATAAAGAGAATCACAAATTTATCGAACATTCATTCTTGACATCCCTTCAGGCGGGGTCTATACTGCACTCATCTGCCGGATGAAGGGGGACAAGCCCCGCCTCACCGCCCCAAGAGAGAACGCGCCGCGGCTGAAAGCGCGTTTGGGTATGGAAGGCCAGGGTACCACCGCCGGAGGGTGAGACGCATCCCATGCGATACCAGGGGTTGAGTGGCTTTAAGCAGCAATCAGGGTGGAACCGCGGATGCAGTGCATTCGTCCCTACAGGGGGATGGATGTTTTTTTATTTATGTCAACATCAGATGGATATAAAGGAGAGAAGTTATGAATCTGGTCATTAACGGAGAACAAAGGCAGTATGACTTTGGCATCAACGCGCTGGATATACTGGCAGGATCAGACAGCGAGCTGAAGAAAACAGCCATCGCGGCCAGGCTCAACGGTGAGCTGATCGAGCTGATGGCCCCCATCCAGCAAGATGGGACGCTTGAATATTTGACCTTTGAAGATGATGAGGCCAAGCGCGTGCTTCGCCATACAGCCTCCCATGTGCTGGCTTCCGCTGTCAAAACGCTGTACCCCAATGCCAAGCTGGCGATCGGCCCCGCGATCGAAAACGGCTTCTACTACGACTTCGACGTGGATGAGCCTTTTACGCCCGAGGCCCTTGAAAAGATCGAAAAACAGATGAAGCATATCATCAAGAAGAATGACCGCGAAGTGCGTTTCACCCTGCCCCGCGATGAGGCTATCGCCTTTATGCAGGAGAAGAATGAGCCTTACAAAGCGGAGCTGATCCGTGATCTGCCGGAAGATGAGGTGCTTTCCTTCTACCGCCAGGGTGATTTTACGGACCTGTGCGCGGGTCCGCATCTGCCAAGCACCGGCCGCATCAAAGCCTTCAAGCTCACCAGCGTAGCCGGAGCCTACTGGCGCGGCGACGAGAAAAACAAGATGCTCCAGCGCATCTACGGCACCGCTTTCAGCGATAAGGAAGAACTGGACAAGCATCTGGAGATGCTGGAAGAAGCCAAGAAGCGCGATCACCGAAAACTGGGCCGCGAACTTGATCTTTTCGACATCCTGGACGAGGGCCCCGGCTTCCCCTTCTTCTACCCCAAAGGGATGGTGCTGCGAAACATTTTGGAAAACTACTGGCATGAGATCCACGAGAACGCGGGCTATGAGGAAGTGAAAACCCCGGTCATCCTCAACCGCTCGCTGTGGGAGCAAAGCGGTCATTGGGTCACCTACCGCGAGAATATGTACACCACCAGGATCGATGACCAGGATTATGCCATCAAGCCGATGAACTGCCCGGGCGGCATCCTGGCATTCAAGCGCCGCATGTGGAGCTACCGCGATCTGCCCCGCCGGATGGGAGAACTGGGCCTGGTGCACCGCCACGAAAAATCCGGCACCCTGCACGGACTGATGCGTGTTCGCTGCTTCACGCAGGATGACGCGCACATCTTCTGCACACCCGAGCAGATTATGGAAGAAGTGATGGCGATCTACAAGCTGGACGACGACGTTTACAGCGCTTTCGGCTTCCCCTATAAGGTGGAGCTTTCCACCAGGCCTGAGAACTCAATCGGTACGGACGAAATGTGGGAGCGCTCCACACAGGCTCTCAAGGACGCGCTTGAGAAACTGAATGTGCCCTACACAGTCAATGAGGGGGACGGCGCGTTCTACGGCCCCAAGATCGATTTCCACCTGCGCGACAGCATCGGCCGCAGCTGGCAGTGCGGCACCATCCAGCTGGATATGAATCTGCCCGAGCGCTTTGACCTGAGCTATATCGGCGCTGACGGCGAAAAGCACCGCCCCGTGATGCTGCACCGCGTTGTTTACGGGTCGATGGAACGCTTTATCGGCATCCTGACCGAGCACTTCGGCGGCGCCTTCCCCCTGTGGCTGGCCCCCGTGCAGGTAAAGATCATGACCATCACCGACCGCGCGGATGAAGCCGCCCAGGCGCTGAAGGATAAGATGCACAAAGCCGGCCTGCGCGCGGAGCTTGACCTGAGAAACGAGAAAATAGGTTTCAAGGTGCGCGAAGCCCAGATGATGAAGATCCCC
This sequence comes from Bacillota bacterium, assembly GCA_023460055.1. Taxonomy (GTDB): domain Bacteria; phylum Bacillota; class Clostridia; order Christensenellales; family Aristaeellaceae; genus UBA1038. The sequence goes on from JAEWRJ010000004.1 coordinate 34,991, forward strand.
TACATGCTGGTGCTCGGTGATCGCGAGGCTGCCGAGGGTACGGTATCCATCCGCACCCGCAAGGGCGAAACGATCAACGGCCTGACGCAGGAGGAAATGATCGAACGCCTGCTGAGTGAAAGCAAATCGCGCGCCATGGAGCGCAACTGGGAAGCCTGAACATAGAAGCCAAAAAACCGCCCGCACCGATCAATTCCGGCGCGGGCGGTTTCGTATCTCACTACTCCTTATAAAACATGCTGAAGGTCGTATCGGCGATATGCCTGCCCTGATCGTCCCGCACTTCCACCATGATCACGGAAACGGTCTTCCCCTTCTTTCGCTCAAACGCTGTCGCGGTGAGCAGCGAATCAGGCAGGGCGGGGCGATAAAAATGGATGCTTCCCTCCAAGGTAACAGGCAGCCTGTTATTCAATGCCGCGTGCGCGCCGGCCGCCGAATCACACAGTGCAAAGACCGCTCCGCCGTGAGCAATACCGTGGGGATTCAGATGATCCTTCGTAATTGTCATGCTGAGCGATATACGCCCTTGCCCGTCCGGCAGGATTGATCGCATACCAAGCAGACTGTGAAGACCGCCGGTTTCATGGCCAAGGGCGTCCAACTCCTCAAATGTCATATGCGCCCCCCTTGATACGTTCAGACGTCATCGCTGATCACTTGGATGAAGTCAGCCAGCCAGGTCATCGACAGGATATCGTAGGGTCGAAGCGCTGATTGAGGCGCCACCCGTTCTATTCCCTGATCGTCGGTGATCGGCCCGCGGAAGGGCTTGAAGCGGCCAAGCTGGATGCTGGAACGCATATACTGGAGCAGGTTATTGGCGATCGGATGCAAAAAATCAGTTGACCGAAACTCCAGAACGCCGCTTGCCAGGCCCCACCAGAAGCCTGTGACGGAAGGCTCATCCTTGCGTTCGATCAGGCGCAGAAACTCCAGGCTGTTGTTGAGATAGCTGCGTACGATCTCGGTGTAGTACCGCCCCCAGTTCCAGGCAGGTGCAGCCAGATAATTTGACGGCGCTCCCAGGCCATGCAGGCGCAGAAGGTAAGAAAAGCTGCTCTCCGGCGTCCCCTCCATGCTGAGGCCGGGATAGTCGGGCGTCAGGGCAATATCGCAGCCCAAGGCGACCGACTGGCGGATGCCAAGCTCGCAGGTCCCGGGATCAAAGGGCGTCACTTCCTTCATCACCAGGTAGATCTCGGCAGTCGGGCGAACAGACTTGACCCCCAGAGCAAAGGCATTGATGTCGCTGGTATGGCGCACACCGGGCACCTGAGGCGTAATATAAGCAACCTTGCCGGTCTCCGTCGCGAGGCCGGCAGCGACACCGCACAGGAACACCGGTTCATAGTAGCGCCCGTAGTAGGTATTAAGCCTGCTGTCCTGCCTGGCCCTGGAATATACAAGCGTGAGGCAGGAAGGATTTTCAAGCGAAAAACGCAGCGCAGCCGCGGCCAGCCTGGAGGATGTGACGATCAGAAGATCCTTGTCCTTTGCCTCCTGCGTGATCAGTTCGTAGGCATTGTCGGGCGTCAGGTCATCCAGGAAGCTTGACTGCACGTCGTTGCCCAGGGCTTCCTGCATTTCCTGCCTGCCTTTCTCATGCGCGCCGGTCCAATTGGTTTCCGTACGCCCTTCCTCATAGGCAAACAGGACCTTCGCTGTCCTTTTTGTGCTAAACAAGCGGCTGATCAGGCCGGGTCCCGGTCCCTCCTCCTGCACGTCAAGCAGCAGCGTGGGTTCCTTATCAAGATTCTCCGCCAGCTCCAGCTGAGGCTTCAGGTTATGGATGCGCTCTGTCACTAAGCTGAACGGATCGTTGATGATGAATCCGTATACCTTCAAATATTCCAGAAAAGCGTCGCCCAGAGACAGGCTGCTGCCCGCATCCGCGTAGGCGATTTCAAAGCGCAGGAACATGGAGTTGAAGTTGATATCCTCCCGCTCCTCACCGCTCAGATGACCCAGCAGCGACCGCTCGGTCGCCGCCAGGGTCTCATAGCGCCTGGGATCGCTCAGACGGATATTCTTAAACAAGCCTTTGCGGTCGTAGCGTAAAAACGCGTAGTAGGTGGCTGTATTGGGATCTTCGGGGTCAAGCTGGGGGATCATCCTGGTGATCTCTGCCCGCACGGAAGGCGCGCCGAAGTACTTCAGGACGCTGACGCGCTTGTTGCCCTCAATGACATAGTAATTCCACAGGTACTCATATACCTGGATGGGATCCCGGAGGCCTTCCGTCGTATGGATAGCGCACAGGGCCGTCCATTTGGAGGCAAACTCCGTATCCACATCATGCAGGGGCATGAAACCTGCGCTGAAGCTGCGCGCGCGGCCTGATGTATAGGTTCCCTTGATGCTGCTCATGGAAATCTCGCGCGAAGGCTGCTTGACATAGGCCAGGATGCGGTTTTCCTGTGTCAGCTCATCGAGCACCACAAGGATGCCGCGCTCCCCCTTGGCGGTCAGCGTACTGTATTCCCTGCGGCCCCGCCGCAGCGCGCGGTCATATTCCTGAAGCGCCTGCAGTTTATATGATCCTTCCATACTCTTTCACCAGATCATAGCGCGTCTTAAGGTAAGAAAGACGCTTGACCGCCTGATCCGGCACCTCCATATCAATCAATTGGTAGCCAAAGCCATTAATCACTTTCGTCCCCTTGTACTCCAGGCGCGCGACAGCGCGGTCATAGTTGAGGTGCTGGTGCCCATGCAGGTGGTAAACCGGCTTGAACTGGTGGATCAGGGCCAGATAGCCGCGAAATCCCTTATGAAAGGTATCGCTTCCGTCGCCCAGCCCCTCTGCCGGCGCGTGGGTCACAAGCACATCAAAGCCGCCGTTCATGCAGATCTCAGGCAGCCTGCGCACCACCTGCCGCGAAAGATCCTTCTCCGTATAGTGGAAGGGCTTGGGGCTGCGGCTGTGAGCGCCGCCAAAGCCGATGAACCGCACGCCTTTGATCATCACCATCTTCTCCGTCAGATCATCGCAGCCCTCCGGAGGGTTATGCAGGTACTCACCGTCATGATTGCCCGGTACATACAGGAGAGGGGCAGCCACCATGGTGGTCAGAAAAGAGAGGTAGGAGGCCTTAGATCGCCGCAGGAAATGATCACATCAACCCCCTTGAAGCGCGAGCGGTCAAAATGGTCCCAGATATACTTGCTCTCCTCGTCAGCAACCAGCAGCACCCTCAAGCGTTTAGCCATCAAATCCCTCCTTTCCCCTCCGCAGGCGTTCGCTCAGGCTTTTTCTGCAGAAGGCAGAAGGCACATGGCTTCCTCGCGCTCCAGTATCTCCATGAACTCCTCGCCGGTAATGGTCTCCTTTTCGTAGAGGTGCTTTGCCAGGGCATGCAGCACATTGATCTTCTCCCTGAGAATTTCCCGCGCGCGGTCATGCTGCTTATTGACGATGGCCACAGTCATCTCATCGATCCTGGAACTTGTTTCGTCTGAACAATTGGAAAGGCCTCCTCCGCCCAGATAACGGTTCCCGTCCTGCTCAAAGCCCACCATGCCGAACTCGTCCGTCATACCGTAGCGGGTGATCATCGCGCGGGCCAGTTTGGTGGCCTGCTCAATATCGTTGGAGGCACCCGTGGTAATGGAGCCGAAAACGATCTCCTCAGCGGACCTGCCGCCCGTCAGGGTGGCGATCTTGTTCTCGATCTCGTCCCTGGTCACCAGGAAGTGCTCATCCTGCTCCACCTGCAGGGTGTAGCCCAAGGCGCCTGAGGTACGGGGAATGATGGTGATCTTGTGGACCGGGGCGGAATGCGTCTGGCTGGCGGCCACCAGGGCATGTCCGATCTCGTGGTAGGCAACGATGTTCTTTTCCTTATCGCTGAGTACGCGGCTTTTTTGCTGCGCACCGGCGATCACGGTCTCACCGCTCTCCTCAAGGTCCTCCTGGCTGACCAGCTTGCGCTTTTCGCGCACCGCGCGCAGGGCCGCCTCATTGATGATGTTGGCAAGGTCAGCGCCTGAGGCGCCCGCTGCGGTCCTGGCAACCGGCTCAAGCCTGATATCCGGCTCAGTCTTGATCTTTTTGGCGTGCACTTTCAAAATGGCTACACGGCCTGTCATATCAGGCAGCTCCACCGGGATGCGGCGGTCAAAACGACCGGGGCGCAAAAGGGCAGGGTCCAGTACCTCGGGACGGTTGGTAGCGGCCAGGATCACCACGCCTTTGCGCCCGTCAAACCCATCCATCTCGCTGAGCAGCTGGTTCAAGGTCTGCTCGCGCTCATCATTGCTGCCGGGCAGGCCGTTATTGTCGCGGCGCTTGCCGATGGTGTCGATCTCGTCAATAAAGACGATGCAGGGGGCCTTTTCGCCCGCCTGCTTGAACAGATCCCTCACCTTTGCGGCGCCCATGCCCACGAACATTTCCACAAACTCAGAGCCGGAAATGGAAAAGAAAGGTACATTCGCTTCGCCGGCGACGGCCTTGGCAAGAAGCGTCTTGCCGGTACCCGGAGGGCCTACCAGCAGCGCGCCCTTGGGCATCACCGCGCCGATCTCGGTATATTTACCGGGATTGTGCAGAAAGTCGACGATCTCGCTGAGCGCGTCCTTCGCCTCATCCTGTCCGGCCACATCCTGAAACTTGATGCCGGTTTTTGATTCTATGTATATCTTCGCGTTGCTCTTGCCAAGCTGCATGGCGTTGGTTCCGCCCATGCGCTGCATCATATTGCGGGACAAATACTGGCCTACCACCACAAACAAAGCGATCGGCAGGACCCAGGTCAGCAAGAGACTCATCAGCGGTGAAGCCTCCCGCACGATCGGTGAAGTAAAGTCCACACCGGCGTCGCTCAAGCGCTGAACAAGGCCCGGATCCTCTATCACACCCGTTTCGTACACCTGCTTTTCATCACCCGTTTCGGTGAACAGGATGCGCCGCTCCTCAATCTGCACCATATTGACGCTGCCGGAAGAAAGCCTGTCAATGAAATGCTTGTAGCTGACCTCCGTGATCTCGCGGCGCATCATCATGGGAAAGACAAAGGTGTTGAGCAGCATCAGCACCACCATCACGATCGCGTAATAGAATATCAGCGGTTTTCTGGGGGATTTTACTTCTTTCATATGGTTGTTCTCCTACATTAAATTGGTAATCTTGCGCGAGACATGGCTGAATGTAATACGCGACGCCTTGCCCGCCTCAATATCGATCGTCAGCAGACGGCTATAGGCCGTCTCGTTAAACAGCGTGGCCGTATAAGACAGCACGCCTGTCGTCGGGTCATCGGAGGCCACCTTGTAGCCGGCAAAGCCGTTATCCACATCATAGTAAAGGCCTCTATCGCCCCGGTCGTTTGGCGGCTGGCCCATATCACGGAACATGGCCATGATATCCACCATGTCCATCCCCACCAAAACGCCCCGGGGGCCGGTCATCGAAGCATCGTCTGTACTGATATAATAAATCAGCCGGCCGATGTCGCTCTCAACAAAACGCGCCTCGCCCCAAGGGTACAGGGCGGAATAGCTCTGCCCGCCAACATCCTCATCCTCTACAGGATCAAAACGCTGAGGTTCTCCATAGATTTCGATAAAATCCTCATAGGTGGTCTTCAGCAGGGTGAATTTGGAAAACTCGTCCTCCCCGTTGAAATACTTCTTAAAGGGTACTTTCTCAATCTTATACAGCACATTCATCTCATTGGATACTTTGCCGTAACTGTTGACCGCGATCGCGCGCACAGCGGTCGATCCGCCCGCCAGCTTGATGGGTTCTCCCGTGTAGCGCGGCGAATCACCCGGCTTGGGCGGCGTGCCATCCAGCGTAAAGTACAGAACATTGGGGTTCTTCTTATCCTCCGCCATGTCACGAAGCTTGATGCTGCGCACGCCTTGATAGGTGCCGGACTGAAGGGTCGCCTTGGGCGCGGGCGGTGTAGGCAAAGTGACAACATACTTGACGTCCATCACATCGCTGACCAGAAGCTCGGACACGCATACAGCCCGGAAGCTGTGCGCGCCTTCGCCCAGCGTAATCGGACCGGTATAGCGGATGCCGTCCTCCGGCAGCTGCCCCGGGCCGGTAAGATAGTAAATATCATAACCCTGCGGTGAAACAAACTCCACAGTCTGGCTGATGAGATGGCGGCCGGAGGGAACTGTCGCTGTCGGCGGCAGCGGAACATAACCGGAACGCTGCTTTGAAAAGCTGTTATCGCCGGTTTTTTCCGCGGCCAGCTCCATGATGCCTACCGCTTCAGGCAGACGCTCCGGCTCCTGAAGGATCAAGCGAATGGCGTTGCGATATCCGATCGGATCCGTCGGCGCCAGTTTCATATAGATGCGGGTGTACACGCTTTCAGCGTCATTGCGGCGGTCAGCTGTTTCATAGGCTTCCGCCAGCAGCATCAGCCGATCCACCAGCTCAGGGTGCTCAGGCTGCATGCTGAGCGCCTTCTCATAGGTTTCCACCGAACGGCCGATGTAGCCCTGGTCAAGGTATTCTCCGCCCAACTCCCAATAAGCGTCCGCGCTGGCGTTTCGGCCCATGCGCGCCAGAATCAGCTGCCCGTTTGGCGTTAACTGCAAATACACATAAGAACCAAGCGCTGCCGCAAACCCAAGGATCAGGAGCACAAGGGCTACCATGGCCCAGTTGACCATGGGCCTGCGATAGTTTTCCTTCTTGCGGCGCTTCGCGTCTGCCCGTCCGCTTTGTTTATTCCGGCGGCGGGTACTCTTTCGCTTTTGCCGGATTGACTTGCCTGAATGCTCCTTGGGCCTGTAATCGCTGTCGTCGTAAACGGGCACAGCGTCGCCGGCGATCAGAGGCGCGGCCTCATCACCCATAAACTGCCCGCAAAAGGGGCAGATGCGGCTTTGCGGATTTGACTCCTTGTTGCAGCGGTTGCAGATCATTCCTTATTCACTCCGTGTGGAAAAGAGGGCCTCATATTCCGGGTCGTCATAGAATTCGCGCATAGGCGCTTCGCCGCCCAGTGCTTCAATGGCGCTGCGAAGCTCGATGTAATCGAGGTATCTGATCCCCTCGTCCTCCGCCAGCAGGTTGAGGGCAGGCAGCGCGCGGGCATCTCCCAGCCTTCCCAAACAAGCCGCCATGATCGCCAGGCGGTCAGGCCGCGCCTCGATCAGGCGCAGCAGCCCTTCCAGGATACGGTCATCACCGGGATAGCGGCTCAGCGCTCCCAGCAGAGCTTCCTTGCCGGCCGGGCTTGCCCCTTCCAGCGCTTCCAGCATGGCATCGCGGGCCTTTTCGCCCATTGCCTCCAGGCTTTCCATCGCGTTGTCACACAGTTCGTCCTCATCCTCACGCTCATACTGCCAGTCGATGTAGCGCTCCATGGGCAGGCTGCTGTCGAGCTCTCTGAGCAGAGAAACAGCCAGCATTTTCTTCTCGTTGCCGGCTCCCTCGTCATCAAGCAGCGCCATCAGGGATTTTTCCGACTCGCTGCCTATTTCAACCAAACGGTTCATCAGCATATCGGGCACGCTGATATGGCTGTCAATATAAAGGCTCATCAGCCGCACCAGTTCATCCGAACTCTGGAAGCTGTCGAAATACTCACCTGGCTTCACACCCTCAAGCCAGTCTGCCGGCGTTTCCAAAAAGGTCTGGTATACCTCCGGCACCTGCTCTTCCATTTGGTCAGAGCTCTCAAACTCATCTTCATGCGCATCTATCCAGCCGCGCAGATAATCGGCAAATCGGTTGTCAAAATCGATCAATTGCATGTCTTATTTCTCCTCCCGCTCCTGTGCCATGCCCCTGACCTCTTCGGGTGAAAAACTGTGGACGGTCCGGCAGAAGTGGCAGGTCATTTCAGTGTCGCGCCCTTCATCAGCCATGTCCAGAAGTTCCTCTTTTCCAAGGGATTTCAGGGCTCTGCCCATACGATCGCGCGAGCAGTCGCACCTCAGGCGCAATGGCTCTTCCCCGGCGATCTGAAGATCCATGCCCTGGAACCAGAACTCAGCCAGTTCCCGCATGGATCGGTCATACAGCTCGCGGCTGATGCCGCGGAAGAAGGGCTCCCGCTTCTCAAGTTCTTCTATCACATCCATGCCGCATCCGGGCAGGGCCTGTATAAGAATCCCCCCCGAAGAAAGGACGACGCCGTCCTGGTTCAGGCAGCCCAGCGCGACCAGGGAAGGTGTTTGTTCAGACATGGTGAAGTACTCGGCGAAATCAAGCCCCAGCTCGCCCGATACCAGGTTGGCGATGCCAATGTAGGGCTCCCCCGCGCCGCGGTCACGCACAACCGTCAGGCGGCCTTCCGTGCCGACAAAGCCTGCTACGTCCTGTTTGCCGTCCGAACGGACAGGCAGCTGTTCCTGCGGGTTTTCAACGGCGATCTTCAGATCGCCTCCATGACGGCCGACCACTGTCATTCTTCCGCCGGCGCCATTTCCGGTCACGGTCACGGTGACGCTGCCCTCCTCATCCTCCACGCTATAGAACAGCATCGCGCTGCCCGAGAGCAGCCTGCCCATGGCGCAGGCTGCTGTGTCGGAGGCCATGTGAATGTCCGCCGCTTCCTGTGTCAGCCTGGTCGTTCGGCACATCATCACCCGCGCCTGTCCCCCCGCGATCAGCATACGGAGCAGTCCGTCAGGTTCATTAAATATCAATTCATCTTGCATGTCGTTGCTTTTATCTTCCTTCATGTCATGGTTTGCGGGCAAACAGATGAAGCCTCTGTTCCCCCTCGACCGGCTCTCTGCGGGTCCTGTCGCCGTAAATCAGCGGACGCTCAAAACCGCAGGCTCCAAGCATTCCTGCCAGTTCATCCTCCGTCCAGGCACGCTGCCTCTGTATCTCCTCTGTATGCCAAAAGCAGTTATCCCGCTCGCGCGCATAGAGTTGCAGCCTCATGTCAAGCAAACGCCTGACAGGGTCCCAGTGATTTTCCCAGATGTAATGTACCCGTCCCTGGGTATTGGTCAGTGTGTGATCGCCTAAAACCTCAGACAGTTTGTACAGGGAGGACACATCAAAGCACAGTGCGCCTCCGGGGCGCAGGGCCGCGTGGGCTGAGGCCAAAAAGCCGCGCAGGGCCGCCTCGTCTGTCAGGTAGTTCACGCCGTCGCAGGTGCAGAGAATGGCATCCTGCTGCCTGTGAAGCTTAAGCTTGCGCATATCCTGCCGGATCAGGGGGACCATTTTCCCGGCCGACCGCAGCTTTAATGCCGCGATGGAGAGCATTTCCTGCGATATATCCACGCCGCACATCTCATAGCGCCGGCTCAGCGCCAGCGTCAGGCTTCCGGTGCCGCAGGCGCATTCCGTCACCAGAGACCCGGGAGGAATTCCCGCGTCCTCAAGCAATGAGGCATAGTAATCCGCCCAGCCCGCGTAATCGACATCCTCCATCAGCTCGTCGTACAGGAGAGCAAAGTCTGAGTACATCAGGCCTCTGTATCCTCATCATCGTCAGCATCCTCATCGATGTCCTCTTCCTTGGCCAGGCCGCGGTTGATCTGGACCCCCTCAAGGCGGGTATTGATGAATTTGTCAAACACGGCGTTTGACAGTGAAGCGTAAACAAAGCGGGCCAGGGCATTGCCGATCAGCAGATAGTAGCCTGCCAGCACCATCAGGGCATAAATGGTATAAGCCGGCATAAACCAGCTGACCGCAAGCGCCAGCAGCGTGGGCAACAGCATCACAAGCCGGGCACCCGCTGTCTGGGGCAGCCTGCCAACGGAAAGCAAAAAGGCATTGCGCAGAAGCGTTCTCAGGTTAAGCTTGTAGGTAACCATCATCGGATAAAAATACACCAGCGCCAGGGTCCACACCAGGCCCAGCATCGCCGTCAGCATCTGGGGCACAACGAACAGCAGGTTCTGCTGCCCCATATCACCATAGAACTGATAGCCCACATACACGATCAGAGGAACGAGGCCGGTGATGAAAGAAATGACCAATGATTGCTTCCAGTTGGCGATCAGCGCGTCCTTAAAGTCACTCCAGACAAAGGCATGCTCGTCCCGCGCCCAGTTGCGCGTGACATAGGCCATACCCGCCTGAAATGGCCCGGTGATCGCGATTGCCGGTACTAACAGCAAAAGCGAGCGCATGATCACGCTGTTATAGAGCGGTCTGAGGTTTTGCACCAGCTCCAGCTGTTCGGGTGTGGCAGCCGATGGGTCCATCTCCACCGTCTGGGCGACGCCGGCGATATTAAACAGATTGCTCATCAGCTGGATCAGCACATACATGGCCGGCAGCCAGGCGATCACGCTGACAATGTTCAGCCGAAACAGGCCCGCGAAACGCACGCGCAGCATTTCCCAAAATAGCTGCCACCGCGTACGGGGAAGATCATCCTTCTGGTAATCACCCTTGCCTGATTTTCCGTAGTAATAATTGTTCATGAATTTGCCAAACACCGCACTGCCTCCATCCAAATAAGAGATGTTCAATTATACCATAAATTTGCCCGCCGCACCTAAAGAGAACAGGGTTTAACAATATGTTAAAATATGGATCGGCGTTTTCCTGACGGCTGCCCCGAAAAAGAAGGAAGGAGCGCCTGTTCAAAGCGCTCCTCCTGTTATGAACCGCCGGACATCAGTTCTTCGGTTTATAGGTATACCTGGCCGTCACCCTGGGGATGCCGCCGTACGAACCGCTGGCATCGGCATAAAGCCGGTAGCGCTGGCCGACCTCCCACTGGGTCTTGGTCTGGTTTTCCACCATCACTTCAAGCGGCGTGGCTGTTCGCCCGTCGGCGCAGTCAATGATGACAAGCTGAGGCTTGGTGGAAACAACGCGCAGCACGGGGCCGGTGAAAGTGTAGATCTGCGTGTTCTTCACATGGGTCGATAGGTTTGCCAAAAGATTCGAGTAGCCAAACTTCTCATCCAGAGCCCAGGCCTTGGGCGTATAATGATCAGGGTCAGGCAGATAGTAGACATCATACTCAACGATGGTCGGCTCGCTGCCGGGATACTCCGCCCGGATGATCACGGTGTTGGTGCCGATGCGGTTGAACACGGCGTCAAAGCTGAAAGCGCCGGTGGAAGCGAGCCTGCTATCATCAAGGTTATAGTAGGGGCTCAGGATGGTGATGGCGGCGCCGGCTCTTGTGGTGGCTGATATGGTCATCTGGGGCTTGGTGCTCCGGTCTTCAAGCGTGCTGGCCAGATCCAGCGGTACATCCTGCACCGCGCGGAAGATGGTCAGTTCCGTCTCGTTCTCCCGGTAATACTGGCTGCGCACAGCGATGTGAATCCGGTTTTCACCGATGGGTTGGATGGGGGCGTTGTAGGTGATGTAACCATCCTGCGTGTTCACGTAGGATGAGTAATCCTCTCCGTTGATGAACACCGTGCTGTTTTGCATCACGTGGAACTGGATATTGTAAATCGGCGTGGAGGCCTCGATATAGGTCACATCCGGCTTGATCAGCGTCAACGGTGACAGGGGAATATCGATGCGGTAACTGATAATGTCCATCTGTACCTGCTCGCCGGCGCTGGTTCTGATATAGGGTGTAATGCTCACATCCATGGATTCGGGGATCTCTCCCTCCATGCCGTCATACCAGATATGATCCTGCACCTGGAAAACAGCATAGCCGCCTGTGACGATATAAGTGCGGCGCAGCTCCTTGATATAGATCTGAGATCCTTCAGGCGCGGGAATGCGGATGGTGTGGGCCGCCATGTCATCGAGGATGGAAGCGGTCACATCTATCCGGGGGATGTCAACCCCCTGCTGCGCTTTATCAAGCGTCGGAAGGTAAAGATACCGCCAGCCCGCGAAGCCGATGCCGGCCAGTATCAGCAGCCCCGCGATGAGGGGCATCACGCGCCGAAGGCCAAACAGCCGCGCGCGGCGCGACTTCTTCCCAGAGATCGGTATGCCGGGACCTCTTGTCCCCCCGCCCCGCCTGACGGGCGAAACAGCCCGCAGCTCATCGGTGGCATAGGCATAGTTGGGTTCCGCCATATAACCGTCATAATCCACATGCTGCTCCGGGGAGGCATACGCTTGTCTTTCCTCCCCTTGCACATACACACTGCTGCGGCGGCTGGCACCCGTTACACCCGCGCCGGTAGGCGCGTAGCCCCGCTGGGCCGCGCGCCGGCGCAGCTCCTCCTGACGGCGCTCGCCTTCGCGCTTGCGCACATGCAGGTCACGCATCTCCTCCGCCAGCCTTGTTTTCCGGTCTACCAGCGTCTTTTCCTCCCCGTAATCGTCGTACACGACAACCACAGGGCGCTCTTCGCTGATGTCCTCCTTAGGCCGCAAAATCCCGGATTTTTCGCCAGGAGTCAGCGGCTCGCCGCAGGCAAAGCAAACGGGATAGCTCGCGCGGTTCCATTTGCCGCATTTGGGACAGATCATCTGATAGAAACTCCTTTACAGGGCAGGTGATTACTTATCATCGCCCATCTTCAGCACCGCGATGAAAGCCTCGCTGGGAAGCTCGACCTTGCCGAACTGGCGCATGCGCTTCTTGCCTTCCTTCTGCTTTTCAAGTAGCTTCTTCTTGCGGCTGATATCGCCGCCGTAACACTTGCTCAGCACATCCTTGCGCAATGCCTTCACGGTCTCGCGCGCGATCACCTTTCCGCCGATGGCCGCCTGGATCGGGATCTCAAACTGCTGGCGGGGGATGACTTCGCGCAGCTTTTCAGCCATGGAGCGCCCGCGCTCATAGGCCTTGTCGCGATGGACGATCATGGTGAATGCGTCGCACAGCTCGCTGTTGAGCAGGATGTCCAGCTTGACCAAATCGCTCTCCTGATAGCCCTTCAGTTCATAATCAAGCGAGGCATAGCCGCGGCTGCGGCTTTTTAACTGGTCAAAGAAATCAAATATCACTTCGTTGAGCGGGATGTCATAGGTCAGCTTCACGCGGCCGCCTTCGTGCTGCATATCAAGGAATATGCCGCGCTTCTCCTGGCATAGCTGCATTAAAGTCCCTACATAATCCTGCGGCGTATAGATGGTCGCGAATACATAAGGCTCTTCCATCGACTCGATCTCCCCGACGGGGGGCAGGTTGGTCGGATTGTCGATCAGAAGCTTGTCGCCGTTGCATTTGTTGATTTCGTAGATGACGCTGGGCACTGTGGTGATCAGGTCCAGATCAAACTCACGCTCGAGCCTCTCCTGGATGATCTCCATATGGAGCAGGCCCAGGAAGCCGCAGCGGAAGCCATAGCCCAGCGCCGCGCTGGTTTCCGGCTCAAAGTGCAGGGAGGCGTCATTCATGCGCAGTTTTTCAAGCGCGTCGCTGAGCGCCGGGTAGTCGGACCCGTCAGCGGGATAAATGCCGCAGTACACCATGGGCGTTACGGCCTTGTAGCCGGGCAGGGGCTCAAGGGCGGGATTGTCGGCATCCGTGATGGTATCGCCCACCTTGGTATCGCCGACTGTCTTGATGGAAGCCGCCACATAGCCCACGTCGCCCGCCAACAGCGCGTCCTTTTGCATGTAGCCGGGGCTGCGAATGCCCACTTCGACCACTTCAAACATTGCGCCGGTCTGCATCATGCGCATGCGCATGCCCGGTTTCAGCACGCCGTTGACCACGCGAACAAAACAGATGGCTCCGCGGTAGTTGTCATATACCGCGTCAAACACAAGCGCCTGCAGCGGCTCTTCCTCACTCCCTTTGGGCGGAGGCATATGGTTGACGATTGCCTCCAGTACTTCGCCGATACCGATTCCCATTTTGGCCGACACCCGGGGCGCATGGGATGTATCCAGGCCGATCACCTCCTCGATCTCCTCGCACGCCTTATCCGGCTCCGCAGAGGGCAGATCGATCTTGTTGATCACCGGGATAGTCTCCAGGTTATGTTCCAGCGCCAGGTACACATTGGCCAGGGTCTGCGCTTCAACTCCCTGGGTGGCATCCACCACCAGCAGGGCCCCCTCACAGGCAGCCAACGCGCGGCTGACTTCGTAAGTAAAGTCCACATGGCCGGGGGTGTCGATCAGGTTCAGGGTATATTCCTTGCCGTCTTTAGCCTGATAGCGCATGGTAACAGCCTTGGATTTGATGGTGATGCCGCGCTCGCGCTCCAGCTCCATCGAGTCCATGATCTGGGCCACCATCTCCCGCTGCTGGTATACCCCCGTCATTTCCAGAATGCGGTCAGCAAGTGTGGATTTGCCGTGGTCGATATGGGCTATGATGCAGAAATTCCGGATCCTCTCCAAGCGGTCGTTCACGGTTCGCCCTCCAGTACATATTGCTTGTCATCCCAATGCTTCTGCATCAGGTCATTGAGCAGATTGATGTTGCCGCAGCCCATGGTAAGCACCAGGTCTCCCTCGCGCCCATGCCGCAAAAGCCAGTGTTCCGTATCCTCAAACGTTGGGGTGAGGCAGGCTTCAATGCCGGCCCTTTGCATCCCCTCAACCAGCATCCGGCTGTGGATATCGCCGGGATCTATCTCCCGGGCAGCATATATATCTGTCACCAGGGTAATCGCCGCCTGCCTGGTGCAGGTCAGGAAGTCATCAAAAAGACCTTTCACGCGGCTATAGGTATGCGGCTGCATCACGGCGATCACCCGGCGCCCCTGCATGGCCGCTACACTGACGGCGCTTTTCATCTCCGCCGGGTTATGGCCGTAGTCATGGTACATGCGCATCCCCTGAACAATGCCGGTAAACTCAAAGCGGCGGTGCACGCCGGCAAATTCACTCAATGACCGGCAGGCTGCCTCAGGCTCGCAGCCCAGCGCGGCGGCACCTGCCAAAGCGTGCAGGGCATGCAGGGCATTGAAATCCCCAGCCACCTTCAGTTCAATGCGTCCGACAGGTTCGCCCTTGCGGCAGGCCTCAAAGCGCGCGCAGCCGGCGGAGTCATAGCGCAGTTCCCGCGCGGTCCAGTCGGCATTCCCGGAAAGGGACATAGTTTGATAGGATCTGCCGCTTTTCTCCATCACGCGCATGACACGCGGATCGTCCGCAAACCCGATGGAGAGTCCGTCCTGCGGCAGCCGGCCGACAAACTGGGCAAAAGCCGCCTCGATGTCATCCAGATCGCGGTAGCAGTCCAGGTGATCGGCCTCAATGTTGGTGATCAGGGCCAGAGTGGGCGGCATTTGGAGAAAACTGCGGTTGAACTCACAGGCTTCTGCCACGAAATATTTCCTGCCCCCCACGCGCGATCCGCCGCCCAGCCGGTCAAGGCTGCCGCCGATATGCACGGTAGGGTCACGCCCCAGATCCAGGAGTATCTGCGCCAGCATGGACGACAGCGTGGTCTTCCCATGCGTGCCGCAGATGCAGGCGGTATTCTCGTATCCCTGCATCAATTGGCCAAGCAGCACCGCGCGCTCCATCTGAGGGATGCCCGCGTCCCGTGCCGCCAGGCGTTCAGGATCGGCTGGCGAAATCGCCGCGGAATAGATCAAAAGACCGGCATCGCTGACCGCCTCAGGATGATGGCCGGCATAGACCCGGATGCCCATTTTGCGCAAGCCCTCCAGCGCGTAACCCTCCTGGGAGTCGGAACCCGAAACGCTGAAGCCCTCGGTCACAAGCATGCGCGCCAAGCCTGACATGCTTGAGCCGCCGATGCCGACCATATGAAGGCGCTCATTTTTATAATCAAAGACTGAAAGCTCGCTCATCCCTTGGTCCCCTTCGCGCCCTTGGCGCCGCCAACGCTGGCATGCTTGAGTATGTCGGAGCGGTATGCCAGGTTGTTCTCGCACTTTTCGGCATATGCCGTCATGGCGCACTGCACCATGCGGTCGATCAGTTCGGAATAAGGCAGTTTGGGCTCCGACTGGTTCCACAGGTAGAAGGCAAGAGATCCCGGAATCGCGTTGATCTCCGTGATGGAGAGCCGATCGGTCGTAGAATCGATCATATAATCGATGCGCACGACGCTCTTGCAGTCAAGCGCCCTGAATATATCACAGGAAAGCTCCCGTATCCTTCCAGTCATCGCTTCCCCGATGGGGGCCGGCACCACGCGGCTTAAGGACGCCATACCCTTGCTGCCGCCGCCGCGCGTATACTTGGCGTTGAAATCAAGCAGGCTGCCCTCCGTAATTGGCATTTCCACGACAGAGGCACGAACGTCATCATCAAAGCCCAGCACCGAGCAGTTGACCTCGATGGGCCGGTTGACCGCTTCCTCCACCAGGACGCGGCGGTCAAAGGAAAAGGCCAGTTCCAGCGCGTCGGACAGGCTCTTAAAGTCAGTCGCCCGGCTCACGCCGATGGAGGAGCCCAAAGTCGCCGGCTTCACAAAAACAGGGTAGGGCAGCTTTTGCTCGATCAGTTTGATCAGCTCCACCGCGTCCTTGCGCCAGGCGCTGCGCAGCACAGCGATATCATCAAGCACCGGAAAGCCGCAGCCGCGAAAAAACTGCTTCATCATGATCTTGTCCATCGCAATGGCACTGCCGCCGATGCCAGTGGACGCGTAGGGAATATCCATCAGTTCAAGCAAACCCTGAAGGCTTCCGTCCTCCCCGTGAAGGCCGTGCATCACCGGGATCACGCAGTCAAGCCTGGCCGCTATATCAAGCCGGCCGCCGCCCATCAGCCCGCTCTTGGTATAGCAAAGCAACGCGCCTGACTTGGCTGTCAGGTCGGGCTGCACGCGCTTCACCCCATCCAATTTGGGGCTAAAACGCGGAATATAGCTTTTAATATCCCGCAAAGGGTCGCCGGTATACCAGGCTCCCTCCTGAGAGATGTAGACAGGTACCAGGTCGTACTTGTCCATGTTGACATGCTTCATCAATTGAACGGCCGAGATGACGCTCACCTCATGCTCACAGCTGCGGGAGCCGTAGATGATACCCAGTTGAATTTTCTTCATCCCAAAGCCTCCTCAGCCCTCGCTGTACTGGTCGGGCAGGTCATTCTCGTACAGGATCACATCGCCTTCGCCGCAGATGGTATCAAGATAGGCGCGCGCCTGGGTGAAGCCGGGAAATGTATGGATGTTCCCCTCCTCAAAACCCCCGGCAATCATCCCATCCCGGATGGGCAGGGTGTGCCTGGCTCCGATCAACAGCACCACATCAGCCACCCTGGCGATATTTTCTCCGAATGCGCGGTGAAAGGTCTCCTCCTGCGCGCCCAGCTCCACATAGCCGGGCGTCACCAGGATCTTGCGGCCGGGGAAGCCTGAAAGGAGCTTCAGTGAAGCCCGGCTGCTCTGGGGGTTGGCGTTGAACGCGTTGTTGATCAGGATGCTGCCGTCAGGCTGTTTTTCAGGCTTCATACGGGCCTCAACCGCCTCCAGTGAGGCGATGCCGCGCTTGAGCTGCGTATCGGTCAGACCCAGATGGCGGGCCGTGATCGCGGCAAGCAGCACATTGCCTATGTTGTGCTCGCCGATCAGCTCCGTTGTACAGGAGATGCGGGTGCCATCCTGAAAGCACAGCGTGAAGCTGGAGCCTTCATAGCCGCTGATCACGTCTTCAGCCCAGGCGTCGTCTCCCACGCCGCCGACAATGGCCTTGGTGACAGATTCGGTTTTGTCATATAGCTCTTTGACGATCGCCCCATCATTGTAAAACACGGCAAAGCCGTCTTTGGGCAGGCTGCGGATCAGGTCATACTTGGTTTCCCTGACCCGCTCGATGGTGCCGAAGGTTTCCAGATGCTGGGGGCCGACGGCGGTCAGGATGCCGATCTGCGGCTTGACCATACGGCATAGCTGCTTGATATCGCCCCTGTGGCGCGCGCCCATTTCGGCCAGCATCACGCGGTGGTCAGGCTGCATGTCCTCCCGGATCACGCGGGTCAAGCCCATCGGGGTATTAAAGCTGCCCCTGGTCGCCAGCACGCTGTAGCGTTGTTTCAAGAGCGTGTCCAGGAAAAACTTAACGGAGGTCTTTCCATAGCTGCCGGTGATGCCGATGCGGATCAAGCCCTTTTGCAGGTTCAGCATATTCATCGCGTCACGCTGGTACAAAGCCTTGATCAGTTCCTCCACCGGCAGAGCGATCAGCGCCGCCAGCGTCAGCCACAGGAAGCTAAGCAGCGGCAGCAGGGCGCTCAATCCCATCACAGGCACCAGGCGGCGAAGAAGGAAGGCCAGAAAAAGCATCACCAGGCTCAGGCTCGCGGCCAGCCTTTTAACGCGGGGCGTGTAGCTCAGGTGCTTTAAACTCTTGGTTCTGCGGTGAACCAGCTTGCCTGTCGCAAGGCCCGCAAGCCCGGTCAGCAGAGCGCCCAGGGCCAGCATCCATGTCCCGGTCAGGCGGGAAAAATAATCTGCCCCGATGCACAGCGCGAAGGAGATGGCGCTCAGCACCAAACCGGGAAGCAATTCAAGCTTCCACCTGCGCTTCAGAGAGAGAAAATAGCCCCCAAACTGATAGCTTCCCAGCTGAAACAAATGAATCAGCCCCTTAGCCGCCGGCACCGCCGCCAAAGCCGGCGACAGCCATAGAAGCCAGTATAAAAAATCCTCAGCCACGCTGTTTCATATCCTCCCCAATAAAGGCTTTCACCAAATTGACAAAGCGCCTCAGCTCCTCCAGATAGGCAAAGTGACCGCGCCCCTCAAACACGACCAGCGCGGCATCCTTCATCTCCTTCTCCATCGCTCGCCCCATCCAAAGAGGTGTCGCGTCATCCTGATCGCCCCACACAAGCAAAGCGGGCTGCCCCACCTCAGGCAGAATTGGACGCAGGTTAAGGCCGACTATCTTCACAAAGCTGGGCTTGACATCCTCGTCCGCGTCCCGGTAATCCTGAGAACTGCGCCTGTCACGCAGTGTCCTTTGCACGCTTTCAACACCTCTGCCAAGGAGAGGGACGGATTTAAGCTTGGACAGCCGGTCCTGCAGCTTTTTATAGCGCAGGGCTTCAGCCTCCTCCTCAGGTGTTTTGTCCCGGCTGAGACCCGCTGCTCCGGTCAGTACCAGGCGGCGGATCAGCTGCGGCTCCTTAGCTGCCAGCCACAGCGCCACGCGTCCGCCAAAGCTGTGGGCTACGACGGTAACATGCCGCAGATCCATCTGTTCCATCGCCGCCTTGACCCAGGCGGCAAACTCCGGCACTCCCCAAACCCCCGCGGGCTTTCCCGTTTGCCCGTGGGCCGGGAACTCAAGGGCAGTAACATGGTAATCCTCCGCCAGCGCCAGGGCCAGCGGTTCCAGATGACGCTTGAGCGTGACAGGCTTGCCCCAGCCGTGCAGCAGCAGCACTTCCTCCCCCGCCCGGCCGTACTGTTCAATATGCGAGGGAATGCCAAGGATAACTGTTTGCATCAATCTCTTTCTTTCTCAGGCGGGATACACAGGATGTATCTGCACTTGTATTCAGATCCGGAGCAGATCTGCCTGTAGGCTTGGGGAACGGGCGCGATGCGTTCGAGCACGCAGCCGGCGTTCAGGCATGTTTTTCGCGACGCTTCGTTTGTCACATCCGTCGTGATAACAGGGTGTATCAGCCTCTCCTGCCGCATCAGGGGAATCAGAAGCTTCAGCGCTTTGCCGGCATAGCCATGTCCGCGATACTCCGCGTGGACGCGATAGCCGACGTGGCCAAGATAATACAGCTGAGGGCTCTCCCCCAGGCGAAGGCTGATATAGCCAACAGGCTTTCGCTGATCTCGCAGGCATATATCAAAAGTATAGCCGTCCCGCACCCCGTCGCCCGTTTCCAAAAAACCGCCTGGCGAAAGCGACAGATCTATTTCGCCGTCGCTGTACAGTGTCTTGCGCCATCTGAACAAGCCAATCAAACACAGGCCTCCCTCCGCTCCGCAAAAGCGGTATCGTATTCTAACATATTATGAAGAGTTGTTACAAGAAAGGGGAAATTTGGGTCCTTCATTCCTTCTGCGAATGCATTGCTTATTCGTTGTTCAAAGCACACAAGAATCTCTTCCCTGTTTCTTCGCAGGCTCGCTGCCGCTTCTTTCATGGGCGCAAGCTTACTGTACATCATCCAGCTGGTCAATCGCCTCATACTGATGTAAAACGTTAACGCATCCAAAGAAGAGAGTTATTTTATCCTTGTGCACGGAGCAGTCGAGGGGAAGCGTAGCAGAGCTTCGCGATTACCACAATTCGCAATAGGCGAAAGCCGCGTGCTTTACAGCACTTGCTTTCTTCTTTGCTCATTGGACTTCCGATTCACTCACCCCGCCGCCGGCGGCGCTCATCTCCGTCCCGAGCAGGACAAAGCACAGGGGCAAAAGAACCGATGCAACGATACGTTTACGTTTGGAATCAGTATAAACGCCTTTCATCACTCCATACTGATTCCAAACGTAAATGCATCGATGCATACCTCAAAAAAATAACGGACCTTAAGGTCCGTTATCATCGCGGCTGCCGCAGGCTGTGTATTATTCTTCTTTCTTAAAAAGAACGGTGGACAGGTAGCGCTCACCGGTATCAGGCAGCAGCACCACCACGTTTTTACCGGCGTATTCAGGCCGCGCGGCCACCAGCCCTGCCGCGTGCAAGGCCGCGCCGGAAGAAATGCCGACCAGGAGGCCTTCCTTCTCCGCCGCCAGACGGGAAGCGGCGAAAGCATCCTCATTATCCACCTGGATGATCTCATCCGCGATTCCCGTATCAAAAACCTGGGGGATGAAGCCCGCGCCGATCCCCTGGATCTTATGGGGACCGGGCTGGCCGCCCGACAGAACAGGCGAGGCGGAAGGCTCCACCGCGATAATCTTCACGCCGGGAATCTTCTCCTTCAGGACCTGGCCCACCCCTGTCAGCGTGCCGCCGGTGCCCACCCCGGCAACGAATACCGCGACCTGGCCATCCGTATCGGCGATGATCTCCTGCGCGGTCGTCCTGCGATGCACCTCAGGGTTGGCGGGATTGTTGAACTGCTGGGGTATAAAGGCCTTCCGCTGTTGTGCCGCGATCTCTTCCGCGCGGCGCATGGCGCCTTTCATGCCCTCCGGGCCCGGAGTCAGCACGACCTGGGCGCCCAATGCCGCCACCAGCGCGCGGCGCTCAATGCTCATGGTCTCAGGCATGGTCAGGATCAGCTTGTAGCCTTTGGCTGCCGCGACAAAGGCGAGGCCGATGCCGGTGTTGCCGCTGGTCGGTTCTACGATGACGGTATCATGATCAAGCAAGCCCTTCTTTTCCGCGTCCTCGACCATCGCGAAAGCGATCCTGTCCTTAACACTTCCAAGGGGGTTAAAGTACTCCAGCTTGGCGATCAGGTTGGCGGTCGCGTGTTTATCTTTAGCAAATTTGTTAAGCTGCAGCAGGGGGGTCCTGCCGATGAGGTCTGTTAGGTTCTGATAGATCTTAGCCATGGTTTCTCTCATTCCGAATCAATAATACATACTTAACATATATGTTTTATTCGGTTACAATATTATACCCTGAGCCAATCGCTGTCAAGCACTCATGCCGTAAGAATTTCAGATAACAAATATATACCCATCGTCTGCCGAGGGAAGGTTTGCTTCCTCCGCCAGATGATACAGGCTGACCGTCTCCAAAACCGTACGGACGGCCAGATCAAGCGGCCGGAATAATTCATCCCTCATTGCCCGTTCTATGCCCGGCGAACGATCCGCCACTGTCGCGTCCGCCTGATCAAAAAGGCTGTTTTCAACGGCTGACAGAATATCCCAGCCCGAGATATCCCTTGCGCTGCGCGCCAGCCTGTAGCCGCCCTGAGCCCCCTTGACAGACAGTACCAATTCCGCTCGCCGCAGCAGAGAAAAGACCTGTTCGAGATAAAGCTTTGACAGGCCAAGACGCCCCGAGAGCGCGGCCAGCGTCTCCACCCCGGAGATGCTCTCTCGCTGAGCCAGGCTGATCATCGCGGCCAGCGCGTAGCGCCCTTTGGTTGATATTTTCATCAGTCAGCCTCCTTAAAACATACTTTGTTTATAGGTTTTAATTGTAAGGTCATGGCTCTTCCCTGTCAAGTGACACAAGCGCTCTTTCACTGTTAGGAACGAATCCTTATAATTATCGAATTTCGGCTAAAAGTTAGCATATGATAACAATTAACCCAGTATTTTCAACGAGTTTCACGCCTTCCCCAAACATCCGGTTCTTTGACTTTCCCCTTGTCCTATGCTATCATATTCGCAGTATCCAAAGAGGAGGGGAAGGATCATGGCGAGCAGAACCCAGAAAAGAAACAGCTCAAGCCGGCACATATTTGTCCGCGTGATGAGCGTATTTTTGGCCCTTCTCATTGTCGGCGGCACGTTCGCGTCGCTGCTGCAATTATTTTAAGTTCATCCTGTACCCTGGAATATAATCATATAGGAGGAATTACCATGGAACTGAAGGGATCAAGAACCGAGCAGAATCTGCACACCGCCTTTGCCGGCGAGAGCATGGCCCGCAACAAGTATGACTATTTTTCCCGCGCGGCCCAAAAAGAGGGCTATGAGCAGATCGCCGGTATCTTTGCCGAGACCGCTCGGAACGAGAAGGAGCACGCGAAACTCTGGTTTAAGGCGCTGGGCGAGCTGGCCGAAGGCACCCAGCCCGGAGATACGCTGAAGAACCTGCGCGCGGCCGCCGCCGGAGAGCACTAAGAGTGGACCGATATGTACAAGGGCTTTGCCGAAGTTGCCCGCGAGGAAGGCTTCAAGGAGCTGGCCCTGCGCTTTGAAAACGTCGCCAAGGTCGAAAAAGAGCACGAAGCCCGCTACAACAAGCTGGCCGAGCATCTGGTGAATGACGATGTCTATGTTGAAGCCGCCCCCGCCAAATGGCACTGCCGCAACTGCGGATTCATCTTTGAGGGCAAAACTCCTCCAGTGAAATGCCCCGCCTGTGATCATCCCCGCGCCTTCTTTGAGAGGCTTGCCGAGAATTACTGATCATTCTACTCAAGCAAGAACCCGCAGTACGAAAGCTGCGGGTTTTGTTTATTTATTGATAGTTTCCATCAACACTTCTGATGCTGACCTCGCCGGCTTGAAGCAGGGTGACACCTGTGTCCGTTTGTACGATCAGCGCCCCTTCATCCGTAATGCCAAGCGTATGGCCATACACCGTCCTGTCCTGCCGCTCAAAGCGGATATCCCGCCCGATACTCAGGCAACGCGATCGGTAAAGCGCCATGTGTTCCGGCACACAGGGCAGTCCATTAAAAAGTTCCGATATGATTTGCGCCGCCAGCCTCTCCCGCTCCAGGGGAATGCCCCCGGCATCGAGGGATGCGGCCTTTTCTGACAGCTCCTGAGGAAAGCTCTCTGCGCCTGTATTGATGCCAATGCCGATCACCGCCTGTGTGATCGCGCCTTGCGAAACCGCAAGGCCTTCGGCCAGAATACCGCCAACCTTCATGCCGCGCTGCATCAGATCGTTCACCCACTTGATTTGAAGCTCCGGCAATCCCAGCCTGTCCCCCGCGCGCAGAACAGCCGCCGCCGCCAGTGTGGTCAGGCCGCCCGGATGCGTGCCCCCGCAGTCCAGCGCTACGCTCATATACAGCCCGCCCGCGGGCGACAGGAAACAGCGTCCCAGCCTGCCGCGCCCGGCCGTCTGGGCATCGGCAAAGAAGGCAGCGGGCAGTTTTCCCCCGCGGCGCGCCCACTCCTTGGCCCGCAGGTTGGTCGAGTCAGTGCTCTCATAGCAGGTCAGGGCAATGTCCATCGCTCCCAGATTGGCTCGCAATTTTTGTTCGTCCATGCCCCCTCCACTTATATGACATCATATACATCGGCCGGTGTACCGGTCAAGTTGAACAGCGTCTGTGAATGCTCTATACTGTATCTACAATGGCAGAGGCGGTGGGTTTGATGAAAACGGCATTGATTACAGGTGGCACGGGCGGAATCGGTGAAGGTTTGGTGCGCGCGTTCACGCTGAATGGCTGGCGTGCGGCCTTTGGCTTCCATCAAAACCGGGAGAAGGCCGCGCGCCTGGCGAAGACTGCCGGGGCGATTCCTTTCATGGCAGATCTGCGTGACGAAGCCCAGTGTATTCGTCTGTTCAGCGGAGCGCTTGCCCAGCTGGGGCATATAGATTGCCTGATCCACTGCGCGGGCATTGACTGGCAGGGCCTGATCAGCGATATGCCGGCCGGTGAGTGGGACAGCCTGATGGCGCTCAACCTTCGCGGCGCATTTATTCTGTCGCGCGAAGCCGTCAGGCATATGCGTCCCTTGGGCGGCGGCAGCATCCTCCTGATCAGCTCCATCCAGGCTGCAGGCGGTGCCAGCTGCGAAAGCGCCTATGCCGCCAGCAAGGCGGGTTTGATCGGTCTGTGCAAATCCCTCGCGCGCGAATGGGGCCCCTGCGGGATCCGAGTCAATTGCCTGTCCCCCGGCGTGATCGACGCGGGCATGATGGATACCTTCAGCCCCGAAGATAAGGAGGCCCTGCGCCGGGATACCCCCTTGCAGCGCCTGGGCAGGCTCGAGGATGTCGCGGAGGCCGCGCTGTTTTTATCAAGCGAGAAAGCCGGCTTTATTACCGGGCAGGTCCTGGGCGTGGACGGAGGTTTGGTTTTGTAAGGCTGCCGCGGATATGCCGCGGCAGCCAGGAGCCAGAGCTGCAATTGTCAGCGTCTTATCGTCTTCACCACTCACTTGCCAAGATAGTAGAAACCTTCATCAGGCAGCTGTCCGCCCACTGAGGCCGGGTTCGCCGCAAAGAGGATCTCAAACAGGGGGCTTAACTGGGAACGCATCTCATCCCCCGCGACATAGACAATATTGCACAGCGGGATCGCGTTTTCAGCGATCTTCTCATTGGGCAGGATGCCCGCCGCCACAATATCGGCAGCCGCCAGCGCCGGATAGTGATTGACATACTCAACGGAAGCTGAATACTTGGACAGGAAGGCCTGCAGATCCTCGGGACGCTCATCGGCAAACCCTGCGCGCACCACCAGGCAGCCCATGGACAGCACAGCCTCGGGTTTTCCATCCTTCTCCGCCGCTTTTTTGAACTCCTCCGTCAAGTCAAGCGCTACGCGATAGCCTGGGTCCTTCATGAGCAGGGCTGTCACCATCGGCTGAGGCAGCAAGACAATATCGGCCAAGCCGGAGGCCGCTAGGGCGGATACCTCATTGTGCTCTCCCTTATAATTGAGATTTGCCTCCACCCCGTTCACGCTCAGGATATAATCCAGCGCGTACTCCGGTACAGCGGCCTGTCCGGACAGTGTGATGGTTTTGCCGGCCAGATCGGCGACCTCCCGGATGCTGTCGCCTTTCTCCAGCACATAGAGCACGCCCAGGGTATTGATCGCGAGCATCCGGACGCGGCCCTGTGTCTTCTGATACAGCATGGCGGCCAGGTTGGTCGGCAGCGCCGCGATATCATAGCCGCCTGCCGCGATGATGCCCACCAGTTCCTCAGGCGCCGCGGCCAGGCTGTATTCATAGGCAGGGTCATCCTCCGCGATCAGCGGAGCCAGGCTCATGCCGGTCGGGCCCACCAGGCCGTAGACCCGCACAGGAGCAGCCCGCTCTAAAAGCACAGAATTCATCGGCAGCATCACCGTGATCAACGCTAAAACGCAAAGCAAGGCCAGCTTTTTCATCAGTAGTTTCCTCCATCATCTGCCTTATTCCGGCCCTCAAACGCTGAAATGGCACCGCTGGCGCCGATGCGGTCCACACCGGCCTCAAGATAGGCCAGGATATCTTCCGCCGTACGGATGCCGCCGGAAGCCTTCACCCGGACACCGGGACCAATGTTCGCTTTAAGCAGCTCAATATCCTTCATTGTCGCCCCGCCCGTTCCAAAACCGGTTGAAGTTTTAATGAAATCCGCGCCGCCCTCAGTGACGCAGCGGCACAGGGCGATCTTCTCCTCATCCGTCAGGTAACAGGTCTCGATAATGACCTTCAGCACTTTATCCCCGGCTTCCTTTTTAAGCAAACGGATCTCATCGGTCACCCGGTCAAACTCCCCCGCCTTCACATTGCCCAGGTTGACCACCATATCGATCTCCCCGGCACCCTCCGCGATGGCCTGCCGGGCCTCGGCCGCTTTCACATCCGAGGGGTTATAGCCCAAAGGGAATCCGATCACCGTGCAGACATTGAGCGCCGGATAGGCTTCCTTGGCCCGCTTGACAAAACAGGGCGGAATGCATACGCTGGCCATGCCGAAGCGCAGCCCTTCTTCGCAGATCACCCTGATCTGCTCCCAGGTTGCTGTCGGCTTCAATAAGGTATGATCCACATGCGAAAATACCGTTTTCATATCCATAACCGTACCTCCAAATCATTCCATGGTTCATGCCTATCGTAGCACGCCGGGGCCTTGTTGTCATCCGTTTGGCGCTATGGTATGATGATTTCATCAACCGAATGCCTGATCACCAAGAAGGGAAAGCCGATTCATGTCTTTCTTCCTCCACAGCGCCGCGGCGGGCATATCCATAGCCCTGGGCGGCTATGCCTATCTGTCCGTTGAAAGCCGCTACCTCGGCGCGTTCTTATTCAGCTTCGGCCTATATGCCGTGTGCCAGTATCAGATCCCTCTGTTCACGGGCCGCATTGCCTACCTTGGGCGCCCGGGCGGCTACAGGCCAGGCAAGCTCTTGCTCATGCTGCTGTATAATTTTATCGGGGCCGCGGCTGTCGGCCTGCTGTTCCTCCCCATGTCCGGCGGGATGGACATCCTGAGCGTCGCGCACAAGAAGCTCATCCAGCTGCCGCATGAGAGCTTCATCCGCGGCCTGTTCTGCGGCATGATCGTCTTCATCGGGGTGGATATATGCCGCCGCTATGATGATCCCCTGGGCCGTTACCTTGGCGTTCTGCTGGGTGTGCCGGCTTTCATACTGGCCGGTTTTGAGCATTGCGTGGCCGACATCTTCTACCTGGCCGCCGCCTGGAAGCATGGCCTGGGTTTTGACGCGAGCCAGCTCCTGTTCCTTTTGATGGTGATCCTGGGCAACAGCGCCGGAGCGCTGATCATGAATGCCCTGGTCCCCCAGCCCACGCCAAAGACAACATAAAGAGGAGGATCATGATGCCGTATTGTGAAAAATGCAGAACCATCGTCGATGACAGCTGCCCAGTACACAAGCAAAAGCACCTGCGGGAACCTGAACCCAACGACCCGGTACTGATCGCGGAGCTTAGCGGTATCACGGCCGCGATGCTGGAAGGCGTGCTGCTGGATGAAAAGCTGCCCTTTCTCAAGGAAGGCAGATTGGGCGCCGGCATGAGCGTTTGGATCGGCAGCATGATGGAGATCTACAGTTTCTATGTACCCTACGCTCTGCGCGAACAGGCACAGGGACTGTACGCGCTGGTTTGCGAAACCCCTGCGCAGACCGGGGGCGAAGATGAAGAAGAAGCGCCCCTGCAGGATGAAGACAGCGAAAACTGACCTTATATGAGATGCGCGCCCGGCCGGCAGAATCCCAGCCCGCCGGGCGTGGTTTATT
>JAEWRJ010000005.1 GCA_023460055.1 Bacillota bacterium
CCCTCCTACCGCGTTACAAAGGACGGCGTCAGGCCCCTGTATTTTTACACCGTGGATACTTCTGAGTTTGCCGTCAACAAGCTGCGCGACCGCGGAAGCCTCAGCGTTACCGGCCTGATCGCCAACGCGCAGGATTTTTTGAGGAATGTCGCCAGAGGAACCGGTGCTTTAAGTCCCTGATCTGATGAGAGACTTCTGCAAGAAACCCCGGCCGCGGCCGGGGTTTCTTGCCATATGAATAAAAATCAGTTCGGCGCTTCCGTCACGCTGGGCTCTTCGACTGCCTCTTCGTCATCCGTGGGGACGGCTTCCATCGAGTCATCGTCCGGCTCCAGGGCTTTGGCGGCTTCGGTGGCGGCCAGTATGTTTTCCTCGTTGTAAGTAATCTGATACTGGCTTGTCCAGTCAGCGATGGCGGTCATGATCGCGTCATTTTCCTTGACAGCCTTCAGGTATTCTACGATCTCCGTATGGATGGCATCGGTCATGATCAGGCCGGAGGGAATATCGCGCAGATACTTGAGGATATGCACGCCGTAGCTGCCGATTACCGGATCGCTGACGTCACCGACATTCACCATCTTGTCGGAGAAAGCGGCCTGCGTGAAAACGGGATCCCACACAACTGAATCCTTGTGCACGTTGTATCCGTCGGCCAGGGCCTGCGGGTCCTGCATGCCGGGATCCTGGCCGTACTGGGCAATCAGGCTCTCAAAGCTCTCTCCATTCGCCAGTTTGGCATAGATTTCATCGGTCTGGGTCTTCACGGAACCGAGCACGGCCTGCCTGGCCTCCTCGATCATCTCCGGCGTCACCTCTGCTGCAGGTTCCTGTGTCGCGGTTTCCCCGCCTGCGGGCTTTTCGGCTTCTGTTCCCTCGCCGTTCTTGTCGCTCTGCTGTTCCTCATACTGGGAGTTCAGGCTGCTGTACTTCTCCAGCGCTTCCGCGTCGGGGGTGAGCAGGATATGGATAATGCCGCGGTAGCCTTCAGGCGTATACCAGCTTGGCTGCTGATAGTAGTAGGTGTTGTACTCATAGGCCATGATATTGTCCTGATAGTTCTGCCTGTAGCTCTCGCCGTAGAGCTGGAAGGTGCTCTGGACCTCTTCCTCAGCGGGCTCATACTCGCCGACCAGATAGCTAAACAGCTTGTCGGTGGAAGCGCTCTGGCGGATATTATCTTCCAGCGACTGGCGGGTCATTCCCTGCTGGGCGTAGAACTCTTCCGCCTGTGTCCTCAGCTGCGCCCGCGCCTCCTCGCTGTCCTCGGACAGGTAATAGCTGACATAGCTCTCAACGCCTTCCTGCCACTGCTTGTCAGCTTCCGCCGCGAAGGTCGCCTGCTCCTCCGCGGTGAAGCTATTGAAGCCCAGTTCCTGTATCTTCAGATCGATCATACGGCGCTGAACAATAAACTCTGCCGCGTAGCGGTAATCCGTGGCATCGGTCATATAATCCGCCAGCTGGGGGATCACCGCGTCCACTTCGCTCTTGAGAATATCCTGTCCGTTAAAGGTGGCCAGCACCGGATCCTCCGCAGGCTGCGCCCAGGCGCCCACAGCGCTCAGCGCCATGACCAGAGCCGCCATGATTGCCAACATTTTCTTCTGCATAGTTCTTCCTTCCTCAATAAACCGATAGATCGGTTGATGGCTTATTATCTCACAGCGGGCGGCGTGTTTGCAAGGAACGCGGTAAAGTTTACAGTTCAGACACAGCTTTCAGAACCTCGATCTGCCCGCCTTTTGCCTTGCTTCTTGACTTCATCAGGCTGCCTGCGCGATGTATCGCGCCGATGATCTCCCCTGTGATCCTCTCTCCCGGCACAAGAAGGGGAATACCCGGCGGATAGGCCGTCACATACTCCGCGCACACGCGTCCGCCAACCTCCTCAACAGGTAACAACTCATGGTGCATCTCAAGCGCCTCACCGGGAGAAAGAACTGCCTCTGCCCGGGGTAAGGCATCATCGGAGGACAGTTCTCCGGGCACTGTATTCTGCTCGATGTCTTTAAGTGCCATAGCCAATCGGGACAGCGCGTCATCCGCGTCGCCCATCCCCGTCATTGCCAGAGCCGACCGCTGTCCTGCCATCTCAAGGTCTATGCCATAGCCCTCGCGCAGCGTATGGAGCAGCCGGTATCCGCTGATCCCGCTGCGCGCGCAGCCGATCAGTATCTTGGACGGGTCGTGCCCGAACACGCCCCCGGGCAAGCCATCCAGCCCGAAGACCGTAAACCGTTTCAGGCCCTGAGCTTCCCGGCAAAATCGCCCAAGCCGCTCCTGCCAGGCTTGGAACAGCTCACTGCCTCTTTCTTCCAGCAACCGGACGCAGCCGTCGATGGAAGCCATCAGCAGGTAGGAGGGGCTGCTGGTCTGAAACAGATCCAGCTGTTCTTCAAGCAGGCTCGCGGCCTTTTCGCTGCCCGCGTGCGCGATAGCCGTTTGGGTCAGGGAAGGAAGCGTCTTATGCAGGCTTTGGATCACAATGTCCGCGCCGCTCCTCACCGCCCCGCCCCAAAATAACGTCCCAAAGCCCAGATGCGCCCCATGCGCGGCATCAACCAATACCTTCAGGCCGCGCTGATGCGCCAGGCTGACCAGACTCTCCAGATCGCTCAGCACCCCCTCATAGGAAGGGCAGCTCAGTACAAGCAGGCGGGCATGGGGATGCTCCGTCAGGCAGCGCTCCAGCATTTTTGCGCTCACGGAGGCAGAGATGCCGTACTCCTCCACCATATCCGGATAAAGGTATACCGGCCGGAGATTCAACAGCCCGACCCCCTGGTGCACGGACAGGTGGCACTCACGCTGCATGATCACCGTATCTCCGGCGCGGCTCAGCGCGCGCAGGCCTGCCAGGATCCCGCCGGTGCTGCCGTTGACCAGATAGAAGGAACGGCATGCTCCCCAAAGAGCTGCCGCCCTTCGCATACCGTCCTGCAGAATCCCCCCGGGCTCGTGCAGATTGTCAAATCCTTCGATCTCGGTCACATCAAGATCGGCCCGCAATTCCTTCAGGTAAGGGGCCAGCAGGCTGCTGCGCTTATGGCCCGGCATGTGAAGGGGAAGGCGGCGGGGCAGTTCGTCCGCCAGAAGGTCATAGAGGCTCTTATCCATCCTCTGTCTCACTTCGTCAGGGGCTGACAGCCGGGGCAGAAGTATATGTTGCCGCCCAAGTAGGCTTCACGTTTCAGCGCGCCGCCGCAGACAGGGCAGGGCTTGTCCAGCGTGTTGCGGGACAGGATCGTCCGGTAACCGCCCTCCCGCCCGAAGAGGTCCTTTTCTGTATCCCGCCCTCCGCCCCGGGTCATCTCCATCAGGGTTGATTTCAAAGCATCTAACAGCAGTTTCCTTTCACGTTCGCCCAAAACGCCTATCTTGGTTTTAGGATGAATGCCGGCGCGCAACAGGATATCCTGCAGCACGCCGTTGCCAAGGCCCGGGATACGCTGCTCGGTCGCCAGAAAGGCTTTGGCACTTAAAACGGGCTTGGCTTGTGAAAGAAGGTCATCAAAATACGCGGCGTCAAACGCCTCATTCAGCGGCGAAGGTTTCCCTTTTGCCGCGCGGAAATACTCATTCCCCCCATCATCAGCCCGGCACAACCCGAAGAATCCGTACATGGAGATGGTGCACACCAGGCTGCTGCCGTCATCAAAATCAAGCAGAAGCTGGTGTTTTTTCGGTCTCTCTTCTCCCGGCGCGAAGAAGCGGGCATTTACGCCATCACTGAAATCGAGCCGCATATCTCCGGCGATCATCAGGGCGTGGCCCCCGAAAGAAGCCGAGCCGCCCGCTGTTTTCCGCTCCAGAAGACCGGGATAATCAGCCGGATCGCACTCATAAAAGGCAAACTTGTGAGGTGTATGACACGCGATCGCCCGGGTGATCACCTTTCCCTGATAAGCCTTTTCAAATTGTGAAGCCAGCGTGACAGCCTCCGGCAATTCAAGCATATCCGTACCCTCTTTTCATTTTTACAGTATACACAAAAACACGCGGAGCGCATAGAAGGACCCCGGCTTGAATGATGCCCGGACAGCCGAAAGCTCCTGTTTCCCTCCGCGCGGCCCTGCCGACGCTTACCTTATACTTTCAGCGAATATTTTCAAAAAAGTCATTTTTATACTCATCATCCCCGACCAGCGAGCGCACCAGGCCAAAGCGCGCGGCGCTATGCCGGCCCTCAACTTCAACACTGAACTTTGCCCGCTGGGAGCGATGCCGATCAAATGCCGCGCGGCTGGCATCCAGAGACGTCGCGCCGTCAAGGGAAGCCAGCGGCCGCTGCCAGTCCATATCGATGGTGTTTTCCGCATAAAGGTGCAGATATAGCTTTGGCACATCCCAAGCGCCGTATTGCGAGGCGCCTTGCGCAAAGCGTCCGCTATCCGCGGCCGAATCAAGCGCCGCCTTCGCCGCGCGCGCGGTCATGATGTGCGCGGGATGGCCATACTCCCCGCGCAGGTCATGGCTTAGCACCACCTGCGGCCGCAGCCTTCGGTAGAGCGACACGACATACTCCTCCACCTTCTCTTTGCCGCCCCAGAGACGGTAGCTGGCATTCATGTCAGGCATCCGCTTATCTTTGAAGCCGCCGATATACGGGTAGTGCCGAATGCCCGCCGTCCACAGGCCATTGAGCATTTCGCTGCGGCGAAGCGCTGAGGCGCAGGTCATATAAGCAACGGCGACATCCATTTCCCGCTCGATTGCATAATAGGGAATGGCACCGCCCATCCACAGCAGTTCGTCATCCGGATGAGCAACCAGCACAAGCAGGTCTGCCCGCTCAAGCTGAGGCTCCCAACGCTGCACCCAGGCAGGCGGCTCATTGCCTGATGTCACAAAAAATTCACTGAGGGCAAAACCCTTCTCTTTAGAGCCCCACAGCTCCAGGCGCAGGCTTTCTCTCCCATCAAAGGGGATATAAAGATGAGGATAGCCCTCGCCCTGCCGGACAAAAAAAGGGGTTTCATCCTCCCCGCCGTAAAGCTCAAGCCTCTGGGGTTCTATGGAAAAACAGAGGTACAGGCCGCCTTCCCGCGTCCCCTCAGGCAGTTCTATGCTGATGACAGCCTTGCGATCATCGTACTTTCCCCATAAAGTCTTATAGTTTCGGTCAAGCGCTTTTGCCCACTCCTTGCGGGTGCCGGTCGAGGTGATCCGGCACAGCCAGGTGATCTCGGTCCCATCCTGCGCTTTCTGCGCAGCCGCAGGCGCGGATAAAAGAATCATCAGGGCGATAAGCAAACCGGTTTTTATGATCCGCCGGAATAAAAGCATGGCAGGGCCTCCTCTTTAAAAGCCCTGCCATTATACGAAATATCAATTATTAGAGCAAGCGTTTCAAATACTGTCCTGTATAGCTCTTCGCAACGCGGGCAACCTCCTCGGGTGTGCCTTCAGCCACCACGGTGCCGCCGCCGTCGCCGCCCTCCGGCCCCAGATCGATGATGTAGTCAGCTGTCTTGAGCACATCCAGGTTGTGTTCGATCACCAGCACGCTGTTGCCGGCATCCGTCAGCTGCTGCAGCACGCGGATCAGCCTGCCTACGTCATCCATATGCAGCCCGGTGGTCGGCTCGTCAAGCAGTATCAGAGTCTTGCCTGTCGCGCGCTTGCTCAGCTCCGTCGCCA
Organism: Bacillota bacterium; assembly: GCA_023460055.1. Taxonomy (GTDB): domain Bacteria; phylum Bacillota; class Clostridia; order Christensenellales; family Aristaeellaceae; genus UBA1038. The sequence goes on from JAEWRJ010000005.1 coordinate 5,644, forward strand.
GCTTCACGCGCTGGGCCTCTCCGCCTGACAGCGTGGTGCTGGATTGCCCCAGGCGCATATAACCAAGTCCCACATCAAACAGAGTCTGCAGCTTGGTGCGGATGCGCGGGTGGTTATCAAAGAAGCCCAGCGCTTCCTCCACCGTCATATCCAATACATCCGCAATGTTCTTGCCGCGGAAGCGCACTTCCAGCGTTTCCCTGTTATAGCGCCTGCCGTGGCAGACCTCGCAGGGTACATAGATGTCGGCCATGAAGTGCATTTCGATCTTGATCATGCCGTCGCCGCTGCAGTTCTCGCAGCGCCCGCCGCGCACATTGAAGGAGAAGCGTCCATCCTTGTAGCCGCGCGCCTTGGCATCGTTGGTCTGGGAGAACACCTGGCGGATCAGGTCAAACAGGCCGGTGTAGGTGGCGGGATTGCTTCGGGGCGTACGCCCGATGGGGCTCTGGTCAATGCTGATGATCTTATCCAGTTGCTCCACGCCCTCAATGCGGTCATGATCGCCGGGTCTGGTCCGGGCGCGGTTGAGGTCGCGCGCCAAAGCCTTGTAGACGATCTCATTGACCAGGCTGGACTTGCCGGAGCCTGATACGCCAGCGACGCAGCAGAACACGCCCAGCGGGAAGGCGGCCGTTATATTCTTCAGGTTATGCTCCCGCGCCCCGATGACCTTCATCCAGCCGGCGGGGCTGCGCCGTTTGGCCGGCACGGCGATGCGGGTGAGGCCGCTTAAGTAGGCGCCGGTGATGGAGCCCGCGGTATGCATGACCTCTTCCACGGTACCCTGCGCCACGATATACCCCCCGTGCTCGCCGGCACCCGGGCCGATATCCACCAGATAGTCCGCGGCCCGCAGGGTATCCTCATCATGCTCCACGACGATCAGGGTATTGCCCAGATCCCGCAGATCCTGCAGGGTAGCCAGCAGCTTGGCATTGTCGCGCTGATGCAGGCCGATGGACGGTTCATCCAGTATGTACAGCACGCCCACCAGCCTGGAGCCGATCTGGGAGGCCAGCCTGATGCGCTGGGACTCACCGCCCGACAGGGTGGAAGCGGACCGGGACAGCGTCAGATAGGTCAGCCCCACATTGCACAAGAAGCCCAGCCTGTCCTTTGCTTCTTTCAAAATCTGATCGGCAATGAAGTGCTCGGTCTCTGACAATTTAAGGCTAGACAGAAACTCGCCCGCTCGTCTCAGGTTCAGCCGGGTGAAATCAATAATATTCATATCGCCGACAGTCACAGCGAGGGATTCGGGCTTGAGCTTGTCGCCATGGCAGTCGGGGCAGGGCTCCTCCCGCATCATTTCCTCGTAGGACGCCTTGGCGCTCTCGCTGGTCGTCTCGCGGTAGCGGCGCTCCACGATCGGCACCAGCCCCTCGAAGGCGATGTTCCAGGTGCTGTTCCCGGCACCGGATGAGTATTTGACCGGAATCTTCACGCCCTTGCTGCCGTACAGGATCACATCCAGCACGTTCCCCGGCAGCTGCGCAACGGGGGTATCCATGCTGAAGCCGTAATACTCTCCCAGCGCCTCCAGCAGCATGTGCGACATGCTGCTCTCATCCCCGGAGCCCTGGAAGCCCGGAACGGCAATAGCGCCCTGGTTGAGCGTCTTGCCGGGATCGGGGATCAGCAGATCGGGGCTGATCTTGATCAGGCTGCCCAGGCCTGTGCAGGTCGGGCAGGCACCGTAGGGGTTGTTAAACGAGAACATGCGCGGGGCCAGCTCTTCCAGGCTGACGCCGCAATCGGGGCAGGCGTAGTTCTGCGAATAGGTGGTGATCTCCCCGTCAGGCATGATCTGCGAAGCCATCAGCCCGCCCGACTGGCGCAGCGCGGTCTCGATCGAGTCCGCCAACCGCTGGGTCAGCCCCTCCCGGATCACCACGCGGTCAACTATAATGTCGACCTCATGCTTCTTTTTCTTATCAAGGGCCGGCACATCATCCAGCTCGTATTGTTCCCCGTCAATGCGCACGCGCACGAAGCCTGCCTTGCGCGCGTCCTCCAGCACCTTGAGGTGTTCGCCCTTGCGCCCGCGGATCACGGGGGCAAGGATCTGCAGCCTGGTGCCCTCGGGCAGGGCCATCAGGGCATCGGTCATCTGGTCAACCGTCTGCTGCTTGATCTCCTTGCCGCACTTGGGGCAGTGCGGGATGCCGATGCGCGCGTACAGCAGGCGCAGGTAATCATATATCTCCGTCACCGTGCCGACTGTCGATCGCGGGTTGTGCCCGGTCGACTTCTGGTCGATGGAGATGGCGGGCGACAGCCCCTCGATGGAATCCACATCGGGCTTTTCCATCTGACCCAAAAACTGGCGGGCATAGGACGACATGCTCTCCACATAGCGCCTCTGCCCCTCCGCGTAAATGGTGTCGAAGGCCAAAGAAGACTTGCCGGAGCCCGACAAGCCTGTAAACACAACAAGCTTTTCCCTGGGCAGCGTGAGCGATACATTCTTCAGGTTATGCTCCCGTGCCCCTTTGATGACAATTTGGTCCTGCATATACATCCTCCGGGCATTGCCCAGCAAATAGTAGCACATCTGTTCTCATTTAACAAGCCGCGAAACGCGCTCCATCATCCTACCCGATAAATCTGCACAGTGATCGAACATCATGGCGAAAAATGCTATAATCTGCTGAGTTACAGGAGAGGAGAGCACAGCATGCCGTTTTTTCAATGTGATTTCTTTTCAACCGCCCTTTGCTTCAACACCAGCGTTAATATCATCATCCCGACAGCAGGTGTTGCGGAGGCCGATGCTGACGGCCTGCCTGAGGGCCGGAAGTACCCGGTGATCTATCTTTTTCACGGCGCTTACGGCGATCACAGCGACTGGCAGCGCCTCACGCGCATCGAGCAGTACGCCAGGCAGCACAAACTGGCGGTGGTGATGCCCGCCGCCTCCAACAGCTTCTATCTGGATATGCCCTACGGCTCAAAGTACCTGACGTATATATCAAAGGAGCTGCCGGATTTTGTCCGCGGGAATTTTCCCGTCAGCCGCCTGCGGGCCTATAATTTCACAGCCGGGCTTTCCATGGGCGGCTATGGGGCGATCCGCACGGCGCTCGCGCGGCCGGACCTGTTCTCCGCCGCCATCAGCCTCTCCGGGGCGATAGACTTCCCCGCGCTGAAAAACAGCGGCTCAGAGGGAGGGCCGAAGGCCTGGAGAGCCATGTTTGAGGATTCGGAAGGCTACCGCGCGCAGGACGCCGATCTGGCGTATATTGCCAAAGGCCTGGACGCCGCAGGGCAGCCTCTGCCCCGGCTGTTTATCAGCTGCGGCACGGAAGACTTTCTCTATGATATCAATCAAAGCGCATGCCGGAAGTTCCGGGCGCTGGGTATGGATGTCCGCTATGAGGAGCATCCCGGCGCGCACGAGTGGGCCTATTGGGATGAGCATATCAGGCGCGGCATCGAATGGCTCGATCTGCCCGGCACCTCAGTGGACGCCTGAAAGGAGAAAAGAGATGGCCTTGATCCAATGCGGTTTTTATTCCGACAGCCTGCAAAAGAATACCACCGTCCAGTTCGTCCTGCCCTCCCCCGCGCCTGACGATCTGCTCTCCGGCCGGGATACAAAAACGCTTTATGCTGACGGCAGGCGCTGGCAGACCCTCTATCTTCTGCACGGCAGCTACAGCGGCGGCTCGGACTGGCTGAGGTATACAAACGTGGAGCGCTATGCCCAGCAGTATCATCTGGCCCTGGTGATGCCTTCCGTGGAAAACAGCCGGTATGTCGATATGTACAGGGGGGAGAGTTATCTCAGCTACATCTCAAAGGAACTGCCCGCTTTTATGCGGACGATCTTCCCGCTGTCCGACCGGCGCGAAGATACCTTCATCGCCGGCTTGTCGATGGGCGGCTACGGCGCTTTTCTGGCTGCGTTGACAGCGCCGGAAACCTTCGCTAGCGCTGCCAGCCTGTCGGGCTCACTGGATATCCGGGGCTTCCTGCGGGGGCAGCAGCCGCATATCTCCAAAATGCCCCGCAGCTATCTGCGCGCCTTGTTCCAGGATCCGATGAATATACCGGATGAGTATGATCTGCCATCTCTGTTGGCCGGGCGCGCGGCAGCGGGCTCTCTCATGCCTGATATGTACCTGTCCTGCGGCACGGAGGATTTCAATCTGCCGGCCAATGACCGCTTTTATGAAGAGGCCTCGGCCCTTGGCGCGTCCGTCAGATACGATAAACACCCCGGCGGGCATGATTGGGACTACTGGGACACGCACATCAAGGATGTGCTGGCCTGGCTGCGGGGTGAGCTATGAGCAGATTTGCCGTCATCGATACCGAAACCACCTGGTCGGACAAGGTGATGTCCATCGGCCTGGCCATCGCCGATTCGGATAGCTTTGATCTGCTTGACCAGCGCTACTATATCCTCACCCCCTATAAAAATCACGGCGGCATGTTCAGCCATACCCTGTATATTCCCGGCATCCGGCCGGATCTGGAGTGCTCCAGGGAGAGGGCGATGGATGATCTGCAAAGCTTTCTGAATGATCACGCTGTCGGCAACATATTTGCCTACAACGCCGCCTTCGACCACCGCCATCTGCCGGAGCTTTCACATTTTTCCTGGTACGACATCATGAGGCTTGCTGCCTACAGGCAGCACAACCCAAGGATACCTCCCCGCGCCGACTGTTACGGCACCGGCCGGCTGAAGAGCGGCTATGGGGTGGAAAGCATATACAGGATGCTCAGCGGCAGCGGTGGGTATTGCGAGATGCACAACGCCCTGACCGACGCGATCGACGAACTGCACATCATGCGCCTGTTGGGCCACGGGCTTCATGTATATGAGGCAGGGAGGATCAGTTAGCTTCCTCCGTCCAGATATAGCGCGCCTCCCCGCAAATCCGCTGGGAGGCGCTTTTCCATAGCATTTTTGGCTTTATTTGCAGCCCCGGCCGCGCCATTCTTCAGCGAGAATGGCGTATTCATAGGTATCAGCCCATACAGGCGCTCCGTGCTCATCCCGCTTGAACCAGATATTCCGGATCAGATGGCCTTCCCGGCGCATGCCCAGGCGTTCCAGCAACCGCCAGGACGCCGTGTTGAGCGGGTTGCACATGGCGATTACGCGGCGCGCGCCGAGCCTGTCAAAGGCATATTCCATCAGGCAGGCAGCCGCCTCCGTGGCGTAGCCTTTCCCCTGAAAGCTGGCGTTGAACACATAGCCAAGCTCCCAGGTATCAAAGGGCTGCCCGGCCAGGTACAGATTGCCGATCAGCTTTCCACCGCCTTTGAGGCAGACCGCCCAAAAAGCCGGGTCATTTGAACGCCTGACAGCCTCCATCCTGCTCTCATCCGCCATAAAAACGCCGTATGGCTCATAGCGGACCACCTGCCCGTCAGACAGGTATTCATGCAAATCCTCCCAGTCGGAAGGAAGGAAAGGCCTGATCAGCAGCCTTTGTGTTTCTATCACCATACTTGTTTACGCAAAAGCTGGAGCACTCATGCCCCTGGCAAAGCGTTCCAGCTCCTCGCCGAAATCATTCTCAACAACATCATCCGCCAGATCCATCACGGCGGCGGCGGAGGGCTTCACGCTTGTATCCTCCGGGTTCTTCAGCATGATGAAGCGCCCGGGCTTCACAACCTCGCGCAGGCTGTTGGACTCGCAAATGATCACTGTGTCTTCGGGCACCCGGCTGAGAAAGTATTTGATCCCCTCCGCCAGATGTTCCTTGTGGCAGCGCAGCCAGAACACGCGGCCCACACCTGAAGCCAGCAGCTTGCGGGTGTCCTTGTCTCCCTGCTCCTCCGTCTCCTCCACCAGATCAAAGCTGCCTTTGATGCGCGTGCAGGTGCCGCAGCCCTCGTGGCCGCGCACGCAGCTGCCCCCCGCGTCGTGTATGGTGGTCACCTTCAAGGCAATCATCGGGAAACGCCCCCGCCAGGCCTTGATCAGAGCTAGTGCCATGCTGGTCTTCCCGCAGTTGCGCCCCGCCGCGCCGATCATCACCATTCTCTCCAGGGTCAGCAGCTCTTCCTTCACATGTACCTCCGGTATCAGGCGCTGCAGCGCGCCTCTTTACGCGGTATAGTATAGCCTGTAAACACATAATCGTCAATTATTTACCCTGTTTGAGCATTATAATGCCGTGTGGGCGTCGCATGGGAATCACGGCGCAATTGACACCCGCATGCGCTCTGTGGTAAACTCCTAAAGCTTTGAGACATCTATGATGATCAAAGCATGCGCGCCCGTAGCTCAGCTGGATAGAGTGTCAGACTCCGACTCTGAAGGTCGCAGGTTCGACTCCTGTCGGGCGTACCATAAGAAATCCCTTATCCTTCAATGGATTCGGGGTTTTTTATTTTATCTTCATCATAATCAAGCATATCCCTCGGCACGAACAATATGCGATGATATTTTTGTCTCGACACATGCAAGGAATGATAGATATTGTCCGTTTATATATCAGGAACTTCATTCCGGACTCGGGAGACATAGCAAAAAAAGCTCGTCTTTCAAACCAATGACGGAGGCTGCGATCATGAAACGCTTGTATATCATCCTTCTCTACTCCCTGCTGGCACTTCTCTGTCTTTCCTCAGTACAGGCCGAATCAAGGGATCAGCTGCCGCCTGAGATCAGGGATTATTTCAGTTCATCCGCCTTTGATGGCATGAGTATATTGAGTACAGCCAATGGTCAGGAAATCGGCGGCAGGGATTCCTGCTATTTTGTTCTGATCCGCAAGGCGAACCGGGAAAACGTGCTGTATCAATTCAAGCTGAACAATGAAGGTTCCTGGGAGCACGCCTACGCCACCAACAAAGCAGTACCGCAGACAAATCATCACATAGATATGCAGATCGCTTATTCTGGAAATGAGTGGCCTACGGACGAGTATTTCAACACGCCTCGCTTATTAATTATGCAGCTGGATGCCGGAAATGAGTACCCGGAACTGTGCCTCACGTTTGAGCTCTCGGAAGGGAAGTGGCTGCTGCGCAGGGTGTGGAGCTATACGGATTATGACAGCATGCTGATCAAAGAGGGATCAATCTCCTATTACCGCGATATCGAAAGCGCCGAGATTGCCGGCACGGCATATGGGTCGATCCAGCGGGATCTCAGATATTTCAGACTGATCGCTCTGCCCAAGACACTCAAAGAAGCGAAGAGCAAGCTGACTGCAGCACCCGTTCTGCCTGACGGGGATCTGGCAGCGCAGGATATCAAGTTCACCGGCGGGCAAAAATTCGATGTATACTCCGCGCCGGACAAGGCTTCGCTGCGCGGCGGCAATCACAAGGCAAGGGTATCCACAAATGGCTGGATCCAGGTATTCGGCAGAGAAGATGGCTGGATCCTGATACAGTATTCGATAGACAAGGAACATTACCGTTTCGGCTACATCAGTGAAAAGTCGCTGCCGAAAAAGGCCGCGGTTCCGGGCCTGGACTTTGCAAGGAGTACCGTCTACATTGCCAATGATGTATCCGCAACGGATGATCCGCTGTATTCACGCGCAGGCCTTGCCCTCTTGCAGGAAGGGACCGCCGTCACACTGCTGGCAAGGCTGGGCGATGATGCTTATATTGAGGGGCATGCGGATGGAAAGCCCTTCCGGGGCTTCGTCCCAGTAAGTTCGATCCGGACGGAGAAACCTGAATTCGCAGCCTTCACAGACACGAACGGCAACACGTATGGGTGGTTTGTTATCACAAAGCTGAATTATGGTGACGATCATCACGTTATGTCTGTCGATGGTTATTATGAACGCTTAGCAACGGTCGAGGAATGCGAAGGCCCGGAAAAAGCACCGGGTTCTGAGACAAGCTACCCTTTGGCGGATGATTTCCATGCCGACATGGTTTACAGCATGTATTATGATGAAATAAAGAACGTCCCTGTCACGGATCTGCATCAATGGTATATTGAGGCGTATTTGAACGGGAGCAATGATGACGGCCATGAATTGGTTTTTTACAGCGATCTGCCCGAGGAAGAGCAGGAGACTGTCAACGCCGATTTCTGGTTCGTCACCACCCAGATCGAGCTCAATGAGATGAATGAGATCAAGTATATGAAATATGTTTATGTTCCCTGGGGCTGATCACAGCGCAGATTTTCATATGCGATGGAGGTCAGCACAAAATCATCCGCATTCTATACCGGAAAACACTTTGCTCTTTCACTTTCGAATAGATGCGGCAAACCTCCCTGAATTACATCAGGAAGGTTTGCTTTGTCGTCGCAAGGGTTTAGCCCTGCGTTATGTATGATCAGCGGCTGATCTTCAGAATCAACGGCGCTTTGCCAAGCAGCTGCGCGCTGCGTTCATCAGGCTGTGAGCCGCCGATATAGAGCGCGGCGGAAGGGGCTTGTACCTTATGCCCCTCATGATCGATCACGGTGAAGAGGTCGTGATCCAGGGGAATGATCACCCGCTTCTCTTCCCCTGCTTTGAGCGTCACGCGCCTAAAGCCAGCCATTCGGGGGTTTCTGGGCGCATACGCGGAATCGGCTTTGACATAGACCTGGACGATCTCCTCGGCGTCAACGCTTCCCTCATTGCGGATCGTGACCGTCGCCGCGCCGGCTTCGTACGCGGCCTCGCTGTAAGCAAAGGAGGCATAGCTCAGGCCGTAGCCGAAGGGGTAGAGCGCCTGGGCTTCATGATAGCGGTAGGTGCGGTTTTTCATGCTGTAGTCGGTAAACTCGGGCAGCGGATCATCGTTGCGGTAGAAGGTGATCGGCAGCTTGCCTGAGGGGGAGACTTCTCCCAGCAGGATATCCGCCAGTGCCTTGCCGCCCGCCTGGCCGGGATAGCCCGCCCACAGGATGGCATGGCCCGCGCGCACATCCAGCGCGCTGCCGGAGGCGACGACGGTCACCAGCTTCCTGGCATGCTTTTCCATGGCCTCTACAAGCGGACGCTGCGCTTCATGCACAAGCAGGTCCTTCTTGTCGCCGGAGAAATACACATTGCCCCGGTCGCCTTCCTCACCTTCCAGCGTGGCATCAAGCCCCACGCACAGGATGGTGACATCAGCTTCCTTCGCTGCCGCGATGGCCTCCGCCAGGCGGTCATTGGGGTACTGGGACAGGTTGCTGTCCCTATCGCGGTCCAGCTTGGACCCTTCGGCGTAGATCACGCGCGCGCTGCCCGCGAAGGCTTCCCGGATACCTTCCAGGAAGGTGGTATAGCGTGAGGAGATGCCGTTGTAGTTGCCCTCCAGCACTGCCTGGCTGTCGGCCACGGGGCCGACGACCGCGATGGTGCGCAGGCCGTCTTTCTTCAGCGGCAGCAGGCCGTCGTTCTTGAGCAGCACCATGCTCTTGCGCGCGGCGTCCAGCGCCAGCGCGGCGTGCTCATCGGTATCATTTTCAAGCGGGCTGATGCCGTTGTAAGCGCAGCCCTCATCAAACAGGCCCAGCAGGTAGCGCGCAGTAAACAGCCGGACCGCCGCCTGGTGGATCATATCCTCCGTGATCAGCCCTTCTTTCAGCGCGATCAGCAGGTGCAGGTAGGTATTGCCGCAGTTGAGGTCGCAGCCGTTAGTCATGGCCAGCGCGGCGCTCTCGGGCGCGGTCGCGGTCACCATGTGATGCTCGTGAAAATCCTTGATCGCCCAGCAGTCGCTGACAAAGTGGCCTTCAAAACCCCACTCATCCCGCAGGATATCCTGCATCAGGGTCTTGCTGCCGCAGGCCGGCTCGCCGTTGACGCGGTTGTACGCGCCCATCACGGCCTCCACGCCTGCTTCCTTCACCAGGGCCTCAAAAGCCGGCAGGTAGGTCTCCCGCATGTCCTTGGGCGTGGCCCGCGCATCAAACTCATGGCGCAGCGCCTCCGGCCCGGAATGCACGGCATAATGCTTAGCGCAGGCGGCGGCTTTCATGTACTCGCCGTCCCCCTGCAGGCCCTTGACGAAGGCGACGCCCAGGCGGGTGGTCAGGTAGGGGTCTTCCCCGTAGGTCTCCTGTCCTCTGCCCCAGCGGGGATCGCGGAAGATGTTGATGTTGGGGCTCCAGAAGGTCAGGCCCTTGTAGATGTCACGGTCGCCCAGCGCGGAGCAGGCGTTGTACTTGGCGCGCCCTTCCGTCGAGATGGTATCGGCAATCTCCTTGATCCCCTGGGGATCGAACATGGCCGCCAGGCTGACCGCCTGGGGAAACACCGTGGCCGTGCCAGCGCGGGCAACGCCGTGCAACGCTTCGTTCCACCAGTTGTATTCGGGAATGTTCAGCCTGGGGATGGCGGGGGCGTCATAGCGAAGCTGTGACGCTTTCTCCTCCACCGTCATCCGGCTGACCAGCGCCTGCGCAAGCTCTCTGGCCTCTGCTCTGTTCATTATCTCGAGTCTCCTTGTGTACTTACAGTGCGGCCAGGGCCGCGTAGGTATTTTTAAGTCCGGGGTAGATCCCCCGATACACCTGATGCACCTTCAGATATTGCGCGTTCCTCTGCGCATCCGGCTGCTCTGCCTTTTTAAAGCTGAGGATGCTGTCGCAGGCTGTTCTGACATCAGGGTAAAGGCCGCAGCCCACCGCGGCCAGAATGGCCACGCCCAGGGCGGCGGAGTTGGTCATCAAGGGGAGGGTGCAGGGTAGGCCATAGACATCGGAAAGCATCTGCCGCAGCAGGGGGCTTTTCGCTCCGCCGCCGCACAGCGCCATTTCATCCATGCTGACGCCCATGTCAGAAAGAACGTCCTGGCAGTCCTTCATGGCGTAGCACATGCCTTCCATGACAGCCCTGGCTAGATGCGCCCTGGTGTGCATGGCGCTGAGGCCCACGAAGGCCCCGCGGCAGTCCGCGTCCAGGTGCGGCGTTCGCTCCCCCATCAGGTAGGGGGTATAGATCAGGCGGTCAGCGCCGATGCCGATGGAGGCCGCGTCCCGGTTGATCTGCGCGTATTCCCTGTCCTCGGGATAGAAATTGTTGCGGAACCACTGCAGCGACAGGCCTGATGACTGCGTAACACCCATCACATGCCAGGCGCCGGGCACTGCGCAGCAGAAGCTGTGCACGCTGCCCTTGGGATCAAGGCGCAGTTTGTCGGTATGGGCGAATACAACGCCCGATGTGCCGATGGTGGTGAAGGCCGTGCCGTCGCGCACCACGCCGGTGCCGACCGCGGCGGCGGCGTTGTCGCCCGCGCCGCCTACGACCAGGGTGGCGGTGCTAAGACCGGTCGCTTTGGCCGCCTGCTCATGGATATGGCCTGTCACTTCAGGGGATTCATATACCTTGGGCAGCAGAGCGATGTCGATATCCAGAATGCGCAGCAGCTCTTCGCTCCAGCAGCGGTTTGGCACATCCAGCATCTGCATGCCGCTGGCATCCGATACTTCGGTGGCGAAATCACCCGTCAGGCGGTAACGCAGATAATCCTTGGGCAGCAGGATGTGGCGGCAGCGGGCGTAGAGCTCCGGCTCGTGCTTTCTGACCCACATCAGCTTGCCCAGCGTAAAGCCGGTCAGCGCGGGGTTGCAGGTGATCTCGATCAGCTTTGCGCGGCCGACCTTCTGTTCGATCTCTTCGCACTCTTTGCCCGTGCGCTGATCCGCCCAGATGATGCTGCGGCGCAGCACCTTTCCATCTTCATCCAGCATCACCAGGCCATGCATCTGGCCGGAGATGCCGATGCCCAGGATGTCAGAGGCCGCGACGCCGGACTGCGCCATCACATCGCGGATGGTGGCCGCGGCGCCCTCGTACCAATCCTCAGGCTCCTGCTCGGCCCAGCCGTTTTGCGGCTGATAGAGCGGGTATTCGCGAGCCGACTCGCAGCTCTGGCGCCCAGAGGCGTCAAACAGAACAGTTTTGACGCCGCTGGTGCCCAGGTCAATGCCCAGTACATATTTCATATCTTATCCCCTGAACAGGATATTGTTGATCACGCCCTCCAGGTACTCCTGGCGTCCGCTGCCGGGCAGCTCGGGAGCGCCCATCGCTTCCGCGCGCTGCGCCAGCTCTTCCAGGCTGGTTTCGCCCTTGCGGATGCTCTGCCCGATCTCGCCTTCAAAGGAAGCATAGCGCTCCTTCACAAAGCCGTCCACGCGGCCGTCCTCAATGATCTCGGCAGCCTTGATCAGGCCAAGCGCGAAGGTGTCCATGCCCAGGATGTGCGCCTCAAACAGGTCTTGCGCTGTGTAGCTGGCGCGGCGGGGCTTGGCGTCAAAGTTGAGGCCGACCCGCAGGCCGCCGCCCTTGACGATCTCGTACATGGCCATGGTTGTATCGTATACACTGTAGGGGAATTCGTCCGTATCCCAGCCCAGCAGCAGGTCACCGGTGTTGGCATCCACAGAACCCAGCATGCCGTTGATGGCCGATACGCGCAGGTCATGCTGGAAGGTATGGCCGGCCAGCGTGGCGTGGTTGGCTTCGATGTTCATCTTGAAGTCCCCATCCAGCCCGAACTGGCGCAGGAAGCCGATGGCCGTCGCCGCGTCATAGTCGTACTGGTGCTTCATGGGCTCCTTGGGCTTGGGCTCGATGAGGAAGTCGCCCTTGAAACCGATCTTGCGGCCATAGTCGCGCGCCATGCGCATCAGGGAGGCAATATTCTCCAGCTCAAACTTCATGTCGGTGTTCAGCAGGGTCTCATAGCCTTCGCGGCCGCCCCAGAACACATAGCCCTTGCCGCCCAGCTTGACGGTCAGTTCCAGGGCCTTCTTCACCTGCGCCGCGGCAAAGCAGTACACATCCACGCTGTTGGTGGAGCCCGCGCCGTTCATGAAGCGGGGGTTGGAGAACATGTTGGCCGTGCCCCACAGGCACTTGATGCCGGTTTCCTTCATCTTGACCAGCATGTAGTCGGTGATCTCATCCAGGCGCCTGTTGGTTTCCTTGATGTCGTCGGCTTCCGGCACCAGGTCGACATCGTGGAAGCAGAAGAACTGAATGCCCAGCTTCTTCATCAGCTCAAAGCCGGCATCCACCTTAGCCCTCGCGTGGTCCATGGTGTCCATCTGCGCGCCGAAGCTCTTATCTGCGGTGCCGGGACCGAACATATCCTTGCCGGTCGCCACCAGGGTGTGCCACCAGGCCATCGCGAAGGGCAGGTGCTCGCTCATGGGCTTGCCCAGGATGACCCTGCTGGGGTCGTAATATTTGAAAGCCAGAGGGTTTTTTGATTTAGGTCCCTCGTAGGGAATGCTTCCGATGCCTTTGAAAATTTCGCTCATCCTATCCGCCAAATTTCAATAATCGCATAGTCATAGTCTTCCACTTCAGTATGATACACGAAAGCCCGCCGCAAGTGTAGACTAATTTGCTCAAATCTTTTGGTTATTTTAGTTTGTTGAAAGAATCGTTGATTTTTTGACCGCTTCCCACAAGCCATACAGGTAGGCGCAGCCCAAAGCCCTGTCAAAGAGCCCGTAGCCGGGCATGGCCTTCTCCCCCCATATATCCCGCCCGTGATCGGGCCTTACAACGCCGTCAAAGCCGCTTTCATGGAAGGCTTTGACGATCTCATACATATCCAGCGAGCCGTCCGCACTCAGGTGCGCGCATTCCTCAAACACGCCCGGCGCAGTATGGCGCAGGTTGCGTATATGGGCAAAGTGGACGCGCCCGCCAAGTGCGCGGATGATATCCGGGATATCATTCCCGGGATTGGAAGCGAGCGATCCTGTGCACAGGGTTACGCCGCTGTGCTCATCATCCACCGCCCGCAGGATGCGCAATAGCCCTTCTTTTCCCCCGGCGATGCGCGGCAGGCCGAAGACCGGCCAGGCAGGATCATCGGGATGGATCGCCATGCGGATGCCGTACTTGCGGCACACGGGCATCAAGGCGCTCAGGAAATAGACCAGGTTGCCAAAGAGCTTTATGTCGTCAATGCCCTCGTATAGCTCAAACAGCCTCTTCAGTGCCCCCACGCGCTCAGGTTCCCACCCTGGCATTACATAGCCATCGGATATACCCGCCATATAGTCATTCATATTCGCGGGGTTGATGCGGTCGATCAGTGCCTGATCATAAGCGAATACGAAGGAGCCGTCTTCTCGGGGCTTGTGCAGGTCTGAGCGGGTGAAGTCAAACACCGGCATAAAGTTGTAGCAGACCAGATCGATCCCCTGTTCCCCCAGGTGCCCAAGCGTCCGGATATATCGCTCGATGTACATATCCCGTTCGGGCAGGCCTGCCTTGATGGCGTCATGCACGTTCACGCTCTCGATGCCAAGGACCTGGAGGCCGGCTGCCTCCACCTCATCCTTGAGGGTGCGGATAGCATCCCTCTCCCACACATCGCCGGGCAGCGTGCCGTACAGCGTGGTGATCACGCCCTTTACCCCAGGTACCTGGCGGATATACTTGAGCGGCACCGTGTCATAGCCGGTGCCAAACCAGCGCATGCCTAATTTCATCATTTCACCTCAATAAAAGGTTCTGCCCTTTTGGTCCGCCGCCCCCGAGAAGCGGCGGAAGTAGTTGTTGAGCACATCGCGCCACTCACGGGCGTTAAGAAGCTGGCGGCGGAAGCGCTCCAGGGTATGCAGGTAACTCTCCCGCGGGATCAGGTCCGTCAGACTTTCCCAGTCATTCAGCAGCCGCTCCGCCTCTTGGGCCCCCTCAAAGCGCGTGTCATAGATGTATTGGATCAGCGCGCGCCCGTCGGGCAGCACATGATCAAAGCGCAGCCGGTGGAAAAACAGCAGCAGCTCCTGCGGGCAGGTATCGGGGCTGTCATACAGCGTCCTGAAAGGTTCCGGGTACTGGAGGGTGTAGGCCGTACCGCGGCTGCTGCGGTCGATGCCAATGCCATCCCTGTCCGTGCGCAGATAGGTGCCCCACTTGTCGTACTCATAGCCCTCCGGGTCGGGCCCGTAGTGCGTATGCGGGCGCACCATCCAGCACAGGCCCAGCGGCGCTGTATACTTTTCATACACAGCGCGGGAGCGCAGAAGCATATCCCCCAGCGTATCCCTCAGGCGCGGATCGGTCCCGTAGGTCAGCCTTATCCACCAATCGGCATCGGCGTCGTCCGTATGCCCCCGCCAGGCGAACAGACCGTAGGCGAACAGGTTGGCCTGGGCCAGGTCGTGCCCTGTCCAGTTCTCATCGCTGCCCAGGTTGCTCACCGCGCAGATGTGCCGGGGCTGATAGCCCTCCAGATCGCGCGTGACCTCCCGCCACATCGGCGGCATATAGTACAGGTCGATCTGATGGCCCGTGTATTCCTGGGCCAGCTGCAGCTCCAGCGCTTTGGCGGTACCCGGCATGGCGTAGAGCAGCGGCGAGACAGGCTCGCGCACCTGGAAGTCATAAGGCCCGTTTTTGATTTGCAGGATCACGTTGTCTTCAAACCGGCCGTCCAGAGGCGAGTAATGCTCCCAGGCCGCCTTGGGGCGGTCGGTTCTGATATCTCGCCAGTCCTGAACGCAGTTATACACAAAGCAGCGCCAGATCACTTTGCCGCCATGGGGCCCAAAGGCTCTGGCCAGCATGTTGGCCCCCTCGGCATGGCTGCGGCCGTACATGTAGGGGCCGGGCCTGAACTCGCTGTCCGCCTTGACCAAAACGCCCGCGAAATCCGGGATATGGCGGTAGATAGCGTCGGCCCGCTCCCGCCACCAGGCAGCGACCGCGGGATCCAGCGGATCGGCCGTCCCCAGGCCCATCGTATGGGGCAGCGCGTAGTCAATGGCCGTGATCAGGCGGATACCATAGGCGCGCAGGAGATCCGCCACCCGGGCAAGCCGGGGCAGCATCTCCTCCATGATCAGCCCCTCCGCCGGCGGCTTCACATTCACATTGTTGAGACAGACAGCGTTGATGCCGACGGATGCCAGCATCCGGGCATACCTGCGCAGACGGGGCCAGTCATTGACAAAAGCCCCGTCCCTGAAAAACAGAGAACTCCCCGCGTAGCCGCGCTCCACCGTGCCGTCCATGTTGTCCCAGTGGTTGAGCATGCGCAGCTCATGGGCAGGTTCTGACCATGAGCAGGCGGGTTCCAGCCCCGCGGCCAGTTTCATCAGCAGCCTGTATACGCCATAGAGCAGACCCTTGCCGCCGCCTGTCACAGCGTAAGCTTCCCCTTCCCGGGAGATTTCAAAACCCTCCCCCTCGCCACTCCGGCGCAGGATCACAGGCTCTTTGATATCAAGGCACTTCAAGCCTATGCGCAGCTCATCCGCCGCTGTCTCTTCAGGGCTGGAACCGCTCGCAGCCTCCGTTCCCAAAAAGGCTAGCCAGGCCAGGCGTCTGTCGCTTTTCATGATCATTCTCCTCTTAGATAATCAGCCCCGGCCGTCTGACCGCCACTTGTCCCGGTCAAAGATCAAAGGGCTTCCCGCTATCGGGAAGCAGCGGCGGGTAGGCACCGCCTCATGCCCCTCGATCGTCCAGGGCTCCGCCTCGTCCAGAGCCTCATCGGTCAGCCCCCTGATATAGTCACGCAACCTCGCGGCGGGCCGGGGTTTCGGATCATGGCTGACCAGCACACGGTCAAACGAAAGGTCCAGCAGTGACCTCAGGCTCTGCCGGTAGACAGCGACAGGGCTGCATTCCGGAAAGAACACCCAGGTCTGCGGGTTCCAGCTGTCCGCCGCCAGCAGCAGGCCGCGTTCTTCACATATTAGGCCGATGGAGCCCGGCGTATGCCCCGGCAGGCTGATCACGCGCAGGCAGAGCCCGCCCAGATCAAAGATATTGCTTTCAAGCGGAACCGCCTGCGGGAAGGGAGCCTCCAGGTAATGCTGAGCAGCCCAGTCATCAGGCATCATCCCTTTGCTTTGCGCGGCGTCCAGTATCCGCTGCCGCCGGGCAGACGCCGTATAGACCGGCAGGAAGGGCAGGTCGGCAAAACTAATCTGCACGGCTTGCCCCAGGCGCAGCGCGCCCAGCGCGTGGTCGTGATGGGCATGGCTTAAAACCACGGTCAGCGGCTTGCTTGTCAGCCCGCTGACCGCGGCTTCAATATCCCACAGGCCATAGCCGGCATCAAACAGCAAGGCGCGTTCATCTCCCGCGATCAGGGACATGCCAACACCCATCGCGTCCCAGATCTGCCAGATGCCTCGCTCTATGTGATGAACCGTATAAGGCTTGAACATGGAGCCTCCCTCAATCCAGGCGGCCCGGCAGCTCCGCCTTCTTCATCGGCTCATGGCGGGTATAGGGCGTTTCCATTTCCAGCCATTGCCAGCTTTTCGCGCTGCGCTCAAAGCCGGTCAGCACATCCAGCACGTGCATGATCTGCTGCTCCCCGGCCCGGGCAGCCCGCCCGGCGCTGATCGCCGCGGCCATATCTGCCAGGCCGAGGCCGCGGCTGTTCTTCGCGTAGTCAAACAGAATGGGGAGTTCCTCGCTCATGCCGCTCTCCGGCCTGAATATCCTGATAGGGCCGCCGAAGGTGTTGGGATCGGGCAGGATCATGGTGCCCTCGCTGCCATAGATCTCAAGCCTGGCCTGAGAAGGATAATGCACATCAAAGGTTGTAAAGATGCTGGCCAGCGCGCCGCTTTCAAACTGCATCATGCCCAGCACATAGGTATCGACCGCTACATCCACGGTCTCCCCGGCGTGGGGGTCGCTTGTGATCAGGCGCTTCTTGAAGGTCTTCTTTCCGGCCGCCGTCAGGCGCTCCACGCGGCCCAGCAGGCTGACCAGGGCGGTCACATAGTATGGCCCCATGTCCATCATCGGACCGCCGCCGGCCTGATAGTAAAAATCTGGGTCCGGGTGCCAGGTCTCATGCCCGCGGCAGATCATAAAGGCCGCCGCGCCCACCACATCGCCGATCATGCCGCTGTCGATATACTTGCGGCAGCTCTGGATGCCCGCGCCCAGCACCGTATCCGGCGCGCCGCCCAGCACCAGGCCCTTTTCGCGCGCCAGATTGACCAGCCCGCGCCCTTCCTCGATGGTAATGCCAAGCGGCTTTTCCGTATATACATGCTTGCCGCGCTGCAGCGCTTCGCGCGTCACCTGTTCGTGCTGATGGGGACGGGTGAGGTTTAATATGATGTCCACATCCGGGTCCTCAAAGGCCTCGTACATGTCGGCGTAGACGCGCGGCAGGCCGTACTTTTCCTTGGCGCTCAAAGCCCGCTCGGGGATCAGGTCGCAGACGCCGGCGATCTCGATATCCTTGAACACCTTGGTGATATTATCCAGATAGATGCCGCTGATGGCACCCGCGCCGACGAAGGCCACTTTCAGTTTATTCATTCTTCTGTTCCCTTTCTTCAATACATCTTGGCGTCGCTGAGGAAGCGCTCATCGGTGAGGCCGTGTTCCCGGGCATAGGCCTTGCCCTCCCCGGCCCACAGCATGCCGCGCTCCATCAGCGCGGCTGAGGCGGGATAGAGATCAAACACATCATCGTGGTGGCCCAGCGAGCAATAATAGACCCGGCCCAGCCCCCAATACTTTGTCCAGGCGACCGGCATATCCACCGGTTTGTTGGAGATATGATAGTAGGGCACCGAGGGGAAACGGGTGGTAGCCAGCACCTCGATCGCGGGATCGATGTGCAGGTAATAATGCTCGCTCTTCACCGGGAAATCCAGGAGGCCTTCTGTGATGGGTGAGGAGCCGTGGCAGATATTCACCGTGTACTCCACGCCGTCGCCGCCGGGATGGCTGACCCACTGCCCGCCTGTCATAAACTGCCACTCCGTGTCCTTCCTGAAGGAATCGCACATGCCGCCGTGGCAGCCGGCCAGACCAACGCCCGCACCTACCGCGCGGCTGAGGTTGCGGCTGTACTCCCTGTCAATTTCTCCCATCGTCCAGCAGGCAACCACCAGGTCAAGCTTGCGGATCTCCTGTTCGTCGGCCAGACAATCGAGCGACTGATAGATCGTCGCCTGATAGCCATGATCCTCCAGCATCTTTTTAAACCGCGGGGCCGTCTTGTCCGGCTCATGCCCCTCCCAGCCCCCTTGCAATATCCACGCTTGCTTCATCTTATCCTCCTATGCTTTCCAGACCTCGCAAAGCCCCCCATCTTATTCCCGGGCGCTCAAAGCAAAGCCGCTGTTTCCTTGCTCAGATCATAGCAGAGAAGACAGCGGCATGCTCGATTAGTTTGCTGATTTTTTTATCTTTTATTGCTTTCCTGTCTATTTCGGTTCATAAGGCACCTGATCCTGATAAACGGAAGCTGTGGGATCATTTTCCCGGCTCTGTCCCGCGGGTGCCCCGGCTACACGGTCACTTCGATCATTTGACTGCCTTTGGCGCTCAGCTCAAACGCCGCCTGCTTCCCTTCACAGGACAGCTCATAGCTCCCCCGCATGCCGTCAAACCTTACCTGTCCCTCGCTGTCCGTGCGGGCCTCGATATCCGTCGTCCACTCCCGGTTGATCAGCCTGTCCAGCAGCTCATACGCGGGCTTTGCGGTATTGTCTTCCCGCAGCACGCCCGAAGGCGCGCCAAGCCATTTCCCGTCCGTCGCGTCCCAGTTGGTGATCCCCTCAACCATCGGATGGGCAAAGAGCACCCGGTACATCTCCTCCATCTCACGCGCCTGGCGCTCTTCGCCCTCAGGCGTTGTCGGCCAGGATGGCACGACCCAGTCGTTGAGGTCCTCGATATGCTTTGGCATCAGCTCGCCCGACACCAGTGTATTCTCTGTAAAGTGGATCGGCAGGCCGAAGCGCGAGAAGCGGCTCAGCACATTCTCAAGCTTTTCTCTCCCCCAGTATCCCTGGTGCTGGTGCGATTGTATGCCGATCACGTCGATGGGCACGCCCGCGTCCAGGCACCGCTGGATCAAATGCTCATAGTCAGGGGAGGTGTTGAAATCGTTCAGCGTCAGGATGGCGCGGGGAGAGGCCTTCTTCACCTCACGAAACACCATCCCGGTCAGCTCCACCTGCCCCAACTGCCTGCACAGGCGGGTGACGGCGTTATCGTAGCGGTCAAACACCGGCATGATCACCACTTCGTTGATCACATCCCACATATCGATCAGCTCTTTGAACGTTTCCGTCTCCCGGCGGATGCGGGCCAGCTGTTTATACAGGATCGTCTCATTGTCATACTGCAGCAGCCAGGGGGCGCAGACCGTATGCCAGCAAAGCGGATGCCCTTTGAGCGTGATCCCCTTGCCTCTCAAATAGCGCGCTGCGGCCAGCAGCCTTTCGGTTTGGGGAAACCCTTCCTCCGGCTCAAACCTGCCCCAGTAAAAGGGCAGAGTAGCGTAATTGAATACGCTTGTCAGGCGCTCAAGCCTTTCGCTGAGAAACTTCTTCTGGCTTTCCCCGCATGCCGGGTCAAGCATCTCAATGGCGTCTCCCATACCGACACCAAACAGAAACTGATGCTTTTTCAGCTTCAAGCAGCACAGCGTATCTTTGACAGGGCTGCCGTCGGCATGCTTCAGCGTCACAAGGGCAGCGCTTGACCAGTGATTGTTAGTATCCATTTTATATCCTCGCTGCTTTGATTAATCCAGGCTGTTCATCATCCTTTGATACTGCCAACGCTGAGACCTACGACAAAGTAGCGTTGCAGGAAGGGATAAATGGCCATGATGGGCGCCGCGGATACCACCGTGATGGCCGCGCGGATGGTGATGGGGGTGGTCAATGTCGTGCTCGCCGCGGCGTCTGCCGTGGTCATGGCCGCGTTGGCGCTGTTGGTGGTGGTAGCGAGTTTCATCTTCAGCAGGTACTGCAGGGTGTGCAGGCGCACCTTGCCGGCGTTGTACAGGTGAGTGTCAAACCAGCTGTTCCAGGCACCCACAGCCACGAACAGCGCGACTGTCGCGACAACAGGCAGCGTGAGCGGGAAGATGATCCGCCAGAACAGATAGAAGTCGCCGGCACCGTCGATGCGGGCGGATTCGACCAGCGCGTCAGGCAGACCGCTGATATAGGTGCGCATGACGATCATGTTAAAGCAGGAAAACATTGTCGGAATGATATAAACCCAAAAAGACTTGCTCAGGCCCAGTGTTCGCTGGATCAGCAGGTAATTGGGGATCAGTCCCGCGTTGACATACATGGTGATCACCATGGCTGTAGTCAGAAATTTACGCAATACATACTCGCGCCGGCTCAGCGCGAAGGACAGCATGGAGGTGAGCACGACATTCAAAATCGTTTGGATGGCGGTACGGGCGATGGTGATAAAGAAGGCGTTGTATATGATCTCGTCTTTGAATATGGTCTCATAGCTTTTCAGGCTGAACTGGCGGGGCAACAGGCCGATCCCGCCTCGAATCGCGTCTG
This sequence comes from Bacillota bacterium, assembly GCA_023460055.1. Classification (GTDB taxonomy): domain Bacteria; phylum Bacillota; class Clostridia; order Christensenellales; family Aristaeellaceae; genus UBA1038. Next base: position 26,843 of record JAEWRJ010000005.1, read on the forward strand.
TGCCGTCATTAAGCGATATGGCAACCGTGTTGATGACGGGATACAGCGTAAAGAACATCAGGAGGATCATGCCGATGCCGTTGAAATACGGGAACAGGGAACGTTTACGCAAATGGCTGGCCCCGGCCCGTTTCAGTGCTTTGCTGGTCATCTGTCTTTCCTCCTTACAGCAGGGTGTCTTCGCCAAATTTCTTGGCAGTAAAGTTAGCGCCGGTCATCAGGGCAATGGACACAACGCTCTTAAAGATGCCCGCGGCGATAGCGCGGCTATACTGCCCTTTATTGATACCGTACTTGAGCGCGAAGATATCGATGGTCTGCGACCAGTCCATCACCACATTCTGCCCCATCAGGTACTGGATCTCAAACCCGGCCTCCAGCAGATAGCCGATGTTCATGATCAGCAGGACCATGAAAGTGCTGCGTATGCCGGGGAGGGTGATGTGCCTCATTTTTCTGAACCTGCCCGCGCCGTCCATTTCAGCCGCTTCGTATAAAGCGGGGTCAATGGCGCTCATCGCGGCCAGGTAGATGATGGAGTTCCAGCCGCATTCCTTCCATACGTGGATGAAACCGGCCAGCCACCAGAAGTAGCGTCCCTCGCCCAGGAAAAATACAGGCTTGTTGATCATCCCCAGCGAAATGAGCAGCTGATTGACGGCACCGTCGCTTGAAAACATGGTTTGAGCGATGCCTACCACGATGACCCAGCTCAAAAAATGGGGCAGGTAGGTGACAGTCTGTACAGTGCGCTTGAAGCGCATGTTGCGCAGCTCATGCAGGAACAGGGCGAGCATAATCGGAAAGACGAAGCCGAACACCAGGTTGATCGAGGCCATGGCAAAAGTGTTTCGAACCGCTCCGATAAACTCAGGTCTGGAAAACAGCCATTGGAAGTTTTTCAGCCCCACCCACTCATTTTGGAGCAGCGGCAGCGCAGGCTTGTAATCCATGAACGCGGTGATCCAACCCCAAAGCGGAAAATAATTGAAAAGACATATGTAGAGAAACATCGGGACGCTCATCAGGGCCAGCTGGCGCTGCTGCCACAGTGTTTCCCAGAAGGATCTTTTCTTGATCAGCAGCCCGTCCGCGCTGAACGCGGCCGCGGCTGATTTTGCTCTTTTCATGGGTCACCTCACTTGGTTTTATATCAAATAGAATGCTGACGCTCAGCATGGAAAGCTATAAACGGCGACGGCGGGAGGGATGCCCTCCCGCCGTCCGGGTTCAGAGGATTATTCCCCTGTTACTTTCTCCACCATCTGGAGGATGGACTCTTGCATGAAATCTACGAACGTGCTGACCGGGACAGCTTCTGCCTGGGCAACATAATCATCCCATGTGGCGTCAAACGCTTCGGGGGCGGCCATAATGACCTGCGGGAGCATCTTGCGCTGCACATCCTGGTAGCCCAGTTTGGCATCGTTGACATCCTGGTCAACCGTCACGTCGATCTGCCAGGCCTCACCATATGGAGCCAGCGCGATCGGATCGTTGAAGAAGTCCAGCGGGCGCTGCATTCCGTAGGCAGCGAGGAAGGCCTTGTCATAGTCATTCATCTGCAGGAAGTAGTTCTCAGGCTGGACATTCGGATCCCACTTGTTGCCGTCATCCATCTCGCCCTGCTTTTTGGGCATGGAGTTGGTGAGCGCGTAGGCGCTGTTCTGGTTTCTCCACACCATGTTGGCGGCATTCTGGATCTGCTCATAGGTGCGCAGGAAGCGGCCGTTCTCTACGCGATAGTCTTCGCCTTCAATACCCCAGTTGACGATCTTCTGCCATTTGTCATCAAGCATCTTTTCCATGAACTGCACCAGACGCTCGGGATCCTTGGCGTTGACGCTGATACCGAAGCCGCGGTTGACGTTGATAACGGAGCCGTTGAGGTAGTGCTCTGTGATTTCCTTGCCGGCCTGCTCGGGGCTGTATACAAGGGGCAAGCCCTGGTAGGTGCTGTCAAACATTTCAGCAGCCCTAAGCGCGTCGTTGCCGTTTTGGAAGTTCCAGTACTGGTCGAACATGCCAACCACCGTGCCGCTGGAGATCTTGGCCAGGTACTGGTCATAGTTCATGACGAAGGTATCCTGGGAGATGAGGCCCTTGTGGAACATTTCGTTGAGCTTTTTGTAGTAGTGCTTGGCGTAGGGCTGAATGCCGTAGGCTTCGGTCTTGTAGTTGTTGTCGATGTCTACAATCACGTCACCGTCGTTGGGGCGGCCCATCAGGTGCTGAACGGGGTTGAACAGGCAGAACGCGCGCCAGTCTTCGCACAGGATAACAAAGCCTTCGTTCTTCTGGCCTTTTTCATTGGTCGGATTGGCAGCCACATAGCGCTCAATCAGATCAAAATACTCGTCCATAGTCTTGATGACGGGGTAGTTTGCCCACGCGAGCACCTTTTTCTGCATGAAGAAGGCGGGGCCGTTGACATAGTTCATGGGATAGTCTTCGGTGTTGTAATAACGGCCGTAGTTGGGGATGATGAAGAGCTCGCCGTTGTCGTTCAGCAGGCGCTTCGTGTAGGGCTGGATGTAGTTGTAAATGTTGGGGGTCTTCTCTTCGCTGATGTAATCCATCAGGTTGACAAGCGCGCCGGCTTCGATGAGCTTTTCGGGGTAGTTGCCGCCGTCCATCAGGTCGGCGTAATCCTGGCCCGCGATTTTAACGCCCAGGGTTTCCTGCAGATCGCCCGCGAGGAATTCAAACTCAAACTTCAGGCCGAATTCCTCTTCGATCATCTTGAACACTTTGTTGTCGCTGGTGGGCTGGTCACGGGGCTCGCCCACGAACACAGTCACAGTGAGGGGCTCTTCAGCCATCGCGCTGAGTGGCAGGACAGGCAGCATCATGACTGCCAGCATCAGGGGAAGAACCAGCCGGAGTAAGGTTTTCTTCATGTTTTCCTCCTATTATTTAGGCGCTTTTAACGCCTATTAATACATAATAAAAATAACCGCGCCGATATCTTTCTGAACGCAGTATATCAGAGAGAACATCAGCACGGTTGGTAAATTTGCCTATATTTTTAGATTATTTTGCTCTCCTGTCTTTCCAGGCAATTTATGCCCCTGATTGGCAGAATCCATCAAGACCCGGGATGAGCCTCCAGCCATTGCCTGAGATAGGCGCGGCTTTCCGCTTCATTGAGGAAGTTTTGCATTGCTCCCTCGTCATCAGAACCGCCTCCCTGAATCTCCCCCCGCCGGTAACGCTCGCGGTATTCTTCCGGCATCAGGTCATGCGCCTGCCTGAACACCTGGTTGAAGTAGCGTATATCAGAAAAGCCGCTGCTGTACGCGATATCTGCCAGCTTCAAATCCGTGCGCTCAAGCAGAAGCTTCGCGCGCCGGTAACGCAGGAGGGTCAGATAATCCTGAAAGCTCATGCCCAGCTGATTGGTCAGATAGCGGGAGAGATAGTGAAGCGAAAGGCCCTCCATCTCACACAGATCCTTGAGCAGGAGCTTTTCTGTATAGTGCACTTCAATATAATTGATGATCCTGCCCAAACGAAGCGCCTGCCCCCGCTTGACCTCTTTTTGCTGCTCGGTCAGGTAATGCCAGGGCACCCGGCTTAGCAGGATTTCCATCACCCTGTTGATTTCCGCGGCGCAGCGCAGCTCATAATAGGGTTCCTTTTCAATATACGCGCGCGCGGCGCCGATATAATGGCGGTTCAACGCTTCCTTCAAATCACCCAGACAGCCGCCGATGGTGACGGCATCGAACTCCACATTGGATATCTGCGGATAAAAGCGCGCCCAGAAGCTGGGAGATACCTGCAGGGGCATAATACGAACGGGCGTCGCGCTGCGCGCGTGCATCTCATGCGCGCAGCGGGGATTGAGCAGCGCGAAATCCCCCTCTGCCAAATGATAGGATTCATTCTGACAGTTGACATCCACTTCGCCGGAAAACACGCGGAACAGCTCAAACTCCTTATGCATGTGCATGTTGCGAAAAGCGATATCCACGAAAAACAGCTTCACATCGCTCAGTACATTGTAGCTGACAAATTCAAACTCCCGACGGTTCATGCGCGCTCCTTTCCTTCTTTCTGTATCATGGCACAGATGGCATCCCGGCGCAAGGGGGCTCTTGTTTCCTGTATATCCTGAGGGGCAGGCGCGGAAAAACGCGGAGGGCGCACGCCCGCCGCGTTCAATTTTCATGATTTAGCTCAGTCGTCGAGTATATCGCCCCGGATGCTCAGCGTGCTTACCTGCCAGGGGATGAACTTGCCGCTATCCTGCAGAGCCTGGATCAGCGCGCGCTCAAGCCCTCCGCAGCAGGGCACTTCCATGCGCGCCAGCGTGACAGACTTGATGGCGTTGCGCCTCAGGATCTCAGTGAGCTTATCGGCGTAATTGACGGGGTCGAGCTTGGGGCAGCCGATCAGGGTGACCTTGTTTTTCATAAAGCGGTTGTGGAAATCAGCATGGGCATAGGCGGCGCAATCGGCCGCGATCAGCAGGTTGGCCCCGTCAAAACAGGGTGCTGTCAGGGGGGCCAGCTGGATCTGAACAGGCCACTGATTCAGATGGCTCTGAAGGGGACCCTGAGGCAGTTCCGCGGCAGGCCGGACGGTCTCCTCACGGGCAAACGCCTGAGCGCGCACACCGGGGCAACCGGCGGAGACAGGCACGGCAGAAGCCTGTTTAGCGGCTCCTTTGGCAGCCTGGGCCTGCATCACAGCCTCCTCATCAAAGGCATCGGCCTCACGCTCAATGATGGTGATCGCGTCCACAGGGCAGCTGGGCAGGCAAGCGCCCAGCCCATCGCAATAATCATCGCGGATCAGGCGGGCCTTGCCGTCTATCATCACAATGGCGCCTTCATGACAGGCATCTGCGCACACGCCGCAACCGGTGCAGCGCTCTTCGTCAATCGATACAATGTTGCGTTTCATGTTCATCCTCCTTGACTTACGGAGCGCATCATAGGATAATCCCTCCTGTTTGTATGTTGCAACTGCAACAAGGAGGAAGGATATGTTCAATTATCTGCCGGCGCTTGCCCGCAGCCCGATGTTTGAAGGCATCGCCCCTGACGATCTCCCGGCGCTTCTCCTCTGCCTGAAGGCGCGGGAAAAGGAATATCAGCGCGGCGAGACAGTGATCGAGCCGGGCAGCAGCATCACCGAGCTTGGCCTGGTGCTCTCGGGGAGCGTTCAGGTATGGCAGATGGATTACTGGGGTCATCAGACCCTGATCCACAGGCTGGAGCGCATGGATGTATTTGCCGAGTCATTCGCCATCGCCCGCCAGCCCATTCCGCTGGGTGTGACGGCGGCGGAACCAAGCCGGGTACTCTTTCTATCGGCGGACACATTGATCCGCCCCTGCGGCAGCGGCTGCTCCTCGCACAGCATCCTCAACATGAACTGGGCTCGGATGCTGGCGCAAAAAAACATCTCCCTGACCGATAACATCCGTCACCTGTCAAAGCGCAGCATCCACAACAAGCTGATCAGCTACCTGTCCGATCTGGCGGCAAGGCAGGGCAGCAGCCGTGTGGTGCCGCCTCTGTGCCGACAGGATCTGGCAGATTTTCTGTGCGTGGACAGAAGCGCGATGACCAGATGCCTTTACCACATGCAGGACGAGGGCATCCTGTCCATTGAGGGAAGAGCCATCCGCTTGAACAGCGAGCGTCAGCAAATGAATACCGGTGAGTTGTAAAATGAGTTGCCCATAAAAAGTGATCCATTAAGGGATCAAACCAGTTATGCTTAGTGTTGAAGACAAAAGCGACTGGAGAGAATCAAAATGGATCAGAAGAAGCATAACACAGGG
>JAEWRJ010000006.1 GCA_023460055.1 Bacillota bacterium
TCACAGTCGCTCCAGCCAGAACATCCACATCGCCGACGGCCAAGGGGACCTTCTTGCCGATGAAGCGGTCGGTGAACTCCGCATCCTGTGCCCTGGTGCCGAGGCCCTGCGTCTCCGCAAAGTCCGCGTCACCGACCACCAAGGAGGCAATCGTATCGTCATCGTTCAGCCAGATCGTGGCGGCAACAGGCCCGGCATATCCCTTTGAGGATGATGTTTCTGTACGCGCTCCTTCAGGAAGGACAGGCACTTCCGCAAGTTCATCCGTCCTTGCGGGTTCTGCCGTCTGATCGGTCTGCAAGGCAGATTCGTCCACAAGCTTTTCTTCATATGCACGGTTCATTGCCGTGATTACAGCCTTCGTTGTGATGGTCGCACCGCTGATCACATCAATATCTTCAATGCCCACAGGCAGCGTCTTGCCTAAGAACTGCTTCTTAAAGCCGCTTTCTTTCGCGCTGGCTCCATAGTTTTCAGTTTCGTTAAACTGTTCGTCACCGATTTCCAGTGCGGTAATGGTTCCGTCGTCTTTAACAGTTACAAAGACTGCTACAGGCCCGGCGAAACCCTTCTCACTGGCGGTATAGCGGATGCCTTCAGGCGCAGGAGGCGCCACAACAACTTTTTCTTCAATGGCTTTGTTCAGCGCTTCGATAACAGCCTTGGTTGTGATAGTGGCACCGCTTATGGAGTCAATATCTTCGATTGCCACGGGCAGCGTCTTGCCCACAAATTGCTTTGTGAAGCCGCTCTCTTTCGCGCCGGTGCCGTAGTTTTCGGTCTCGTTAAACTTCTCATCGCCGATTTGCAGCCCTGTAATGGTGCCGTCGTCGTTTACTGTCACAAAAACAGCGACCGGGCCGGCAAAACCCTGGGCGGACGCCGTATAGGTCGTTCCCTCCGCAGGCGCCCCGTCATCAGGGTTAAGGTATGCATCAATCTTGGAAGCAATGCTGTTCACAGCGCCCGTCACAGTGTTTGAAGTAATCGTAGCCGCAGTTATCGCGTCAACAGTATTTTCTCCCCTGCCCGCAGCAGACTTAACGGCGCGAAGAGGTGTCTGTTTTCCAGCAAACTGGTCCATAAAAGCGGGTTCCTGCGCCTTTGCGCCGAGCCCTGCTGTTTCAGCAAAACCGGTACCGCTGCCGCCGACAGCCACACCTGTCACCCTGCCCTCGGAATCTACTCCGGCAATAACCTGAACAGGTCCGCCGTAGCCGGTGGGCGCTGCCATGCCGACATAACCGACGACCTCATCCCCGGCCTTTCCCGCATAGAGCTCGGTTAATGGGGCGAGATTCTCCATCTCGATAGCTTCGAAGGACTCGGCAATAGGCAGAACATCCTTGCGCGCTTGCACCTGTGCGTCAATCTTCTGCTGCTCAATCCTGCTCTTGGTTACCTCATTGGTCATCGACAGCATTAAACCCGCGACCAGCGTGATAAGCCCCAAAGCAATCCAGGCTTTGACCTTCTTGTTCATGCGAAACCTTCCTCCACCTTTTCTGTCTCCCCATTAATAGAAATAAAATTATCCCTCATCGCCTGTGTAACCGGCCTGCCCAGCATACGCTGCGCAAGGGCCACATCACCGCGTGTCAAGGCTTCCCGAATTGCTGAGCTGGAAATTGCTCTTCCGTCTGCCAGTTTAACAGCTCCCACTACGCTGAGGCCAATGCCGCTGTGTGCGCAAAGCGCTTCCAAGGCTTGAGGATCTGTGCCGCCCCTATAGCCAAACCGATGGTCAAACCCAATGACCAGATGTCGCGCATGCAAGCGGCCGAGAAGTATGTCAGAAAAGAACTGCCTGCCGTCCATGCGCATCAGCCGCTCATCAAACCGGCTGACAGCCACCACATCCACGCCCGCTTCTTCCAATAAAACAGCTTTTTCAGGCAAGGAGCTCAGCTCTTTTACCGTGCCGGCATGTTTAACCAGATTCATCGGGGGTATGTCATAAGTATGGACGTAAAGCGGCAAGTGCAGTTCAGCGGCTTTTTGCTTCCCTTGGTCAATGATTGCCCGGTGGCCAAGGTGTACGCCGTCAAAGAAACCCAGGCAAACCACGCCCGGCCCAAGTGTCAACTGATCAGTATCCAAATAGCCAACCACTTAATCCCTTCCTATCTGCCCAAGGCACAGTGCGGGATAATGTTATCACGAAGCAGCACAGGCGTCAAGAATAATGCCGGTAATAGACAGTTTTTCATTTAATGTCACTGTTTTCAGTTTTTTTATTTTTATTGAATAAACCTATTGACGAGCTAAATAATTCATGATAAATTCTAACCATAACTTGAGGAGGTTATTTGGTATGAAAAGAATTGTTGCTCTGGTTCTCGCATCTCTGCTGATGGTCAGCCTGTTCTCCGTTGCTTTCGCCGACACCTATGGCTTGGCCGCCATCACCACCTACGGTTCTGTCAAGGACGCAGGGGTTAAGGATAACGAAAAGTACGATGGCACTGCGCCCACCGATACCATTATCTGCTCCATCGTCCTTGATGACGAAGGCAAGATCAAGTCCGTCCTGTTTGACAACGTGCAGGTTCGCACCAAGTTCGACGTCGAAGGCAAACTGGTTGGCGACTTCTACACCACCCCTGTTCTGTCCAAGATTGACAAAGGCGAAGCCTATGGCATGAAGCAGGCCAGCGCCATCGGCAAGGAATGGTTTGAGCAGATCGCAGCGTTTGAAGCGTACTGCATTGGCAAGACCGTTGAAGATGTTAAAAATATGCCCACCAAGGCTGCCAACGAGTCCCACCCCACCGTTCCGGACGTTGCCGATCTGGCCACCACTGTGACTATCGATGTCGGCGGCTACATTGAAGCCCTTGTAAAGGCTGCCAGCCTGGCTAAATAATTCGATTCTCATCAAGAGCTGCCAAATGGCGGCTCTTTTATTTTGCCATCTTTTATGATACATTGCTTTAGGATTAAAGCCTTCGGAGCGCTGATGATGAAGATAACCATGCAAGAAAATAAGTTGACCGCGTGGGGCTGCATAATGGCTCTCACGCTCGTTCTTTTGCTCCTGATCCTTCACTCTGCATCAGGCACACCGATTTTTGTGCCCAGCTCGTATAACAGCTATACCTTGCAGGCGCTTGCCTGGCGCCGCGGCCTGCCATATCTTCAGCAAGATGTGCCGCATTTGGAACTTGCCATTAAAGACGGGCTCTATTTTGTGAGCTTTCCGCCCGTGCCAAGCATTCCTCTGTATTTTCTAAGCTTCATATTCGGAGAAAATACGCCTGACGGCCTGCTGGTCAAGCTGTATGCCCTGATTGCATACCTTGCCACGTACCGCGCCTTCAGGCATCAGGGCCGGCAGGATATGTACGCAGCTTTATGTTCATTTCTGCTTTGCGCCGCTTCCTCCATGCTGCCTCTGCTGCTGAGCGGCGCTGTCTGGTACCAGGCACAGGTGATGGCTTTCATGTTCACCGTCCTTGCCGTCAGCGGCATGCTTGCAAGGCACTATACCTCTGCTCTGCTATGCTACGCCCTGTCCGTCGGCTGCAGGCCATTCAATGTCTTATATGGTTTTCTCCTGCTATATATATTCCTGATCAATATGAGGTCTTCGGGGAAGCCAAGCCTCAAACCTGCCATGAAATCAATCCTTCCGGGCCTCATTCTGGGGCTATGCGTAGCAGGCGGTTATGCCTGGTATAATTCTATTCGCTTTGGCAGTCCCTTCGAATTTGGACATAGCTATCTGCCCGAGTTTTCCTTTCAGGGAGGCCAGCAATTCTCCCTGGCTCACATTCAAAGAAACGCTGCCACCTTCATCCTTGGACTTCCCTTTGTAGAAGGAAAAGACGGCCTGGCGCTCAGAAGTTTTGTATTTTCCTTATTTATAGCAAACCCTGCTTTGCTGCTGATGATGGTTCTGTTTTGCGCGGATGTGCTGAAGCAGCGGGCTGGCGCCTACCAGACGCTGATCATTTTGCTGTTTGCGCTTCATCTGCTGCTATTGCTCACCCACCGTACGTTTGGGGGATTTCAATTTGGCGCTCGCTATGCCGTTGACCTCATCCCCTACGCATTCGCCTATCTTGCCGGAAGGGAGCTTCCTTTGGGCTTTAAAAAGCCCTGCCTGTTGACAATGCTGGCAGGGCTCGCTTTCAGTATTTACGGAAGCCTGATGATCAGGCTGCCCGGTTGAGTTGGTTAGAAAGGTACATCGTCTTCAAACAGCTGCCGGTACTCTTCCCGTGTGATCAGTGTTTTTCGCGGCTTGGTCCCTTCGTTGCCGCTGATGATGCTGCGGCGGGCCATTTCATCGATCAGCCTGCCTGCCCGGCCATAGCCGACACGCAGCACCCTTTGCAGCATAGAGATGGACATCTGGCCGGCTTCAACAGCCATTTCAATGGCCTTTGGCAGCAGCTCATCAAAGCTGTCCTCCCCTTCCTCACCTTCAGCGGACTGCGCGGCACCTCCGCCGGCTTCCTTCTTCTCTTCCTTCTCGATGTGCTCCATGATATCCATATTGTACTCCGTCTGGTTACGAGACTTTACATAGTCAGCCACAGAGGCCACATCGGAGTCGCTGATGAAGCAGCCCTGCACACGCTTGGGCGCCTTTAAGGTGCGGGGAAAATAAAGCATATCACCATAGCCCAGCAGCTTCTCCGCCCCCTGAGAGTCAAGGATCGTTCTGCTGTCAATCTGTGAAGATACCTGGAAAGCGATGCGGCTGGGAATATTGGCTTTGATGATGCCCGTGATCACGTCAACGGAGGGGCGCTGCGTAGCCAGGATCAGGCAGATCCCGGCAGCCCGCGCCTTGGCCGTGATGCGCTTGATATGTTCATCAATAGCCTTGCCTGCCGTCAGCATCAGATCCGCCATCTCATCGACGATGACAATGATACGCGGCATCGGCTCTTCATCCGGCTCAAGCTTCGCGTTGTAGGCGTCGATATTGCGCACGCGGTGCTTTTCAAGGATCTTATAGCGTTCATCCATCTCCTGGCAGACCCACTCCAGCGCCATTACGGCCTTCTTGGGATCAACCACGACCGGTAAAAGCAGATGGGGTCCGTCATTATACGGCTGCAGCTCAACAAACTTGGGATCAATCAGGATCAGCCGCACATCCTTGGGAGAGGCACGGTACAGAAGACTGGTGATAATGCTGTTGATACAGACGGACTTGCCGCTGCCTGTAGCGCCAGCGATCAGCAGATGAGGCATATCCATCAGCTCACAGATAACCGGTGCGCCATATATATCCTTGCCAAGCGACACCGCGGTGGGCGATTTGAGTTCCTGCATCTTCTGGGAGGACAGTATCTCGCTGAGGTAAACCATAGAGGCCTTCTCATTGGACACTTCAATGCCGATCAGAGGCGTTCCGGGGATAGGGATCTCGGCACGGGCCGGGCTTTTGGCAAGCAGTTCCACAGAGATATTATCCATCACGTTGCGCAGCTTGTTGATGTTGACCCCTTCGGCGAGGCGTATGCCAAAACTGGTCACGGCAGGCCCGTGCACCACCTGGTTGACCGTTGCCGAGATGTTGAAGCTGGCCAGGGTGGAGATGAGCTTTTCGGCTTTTGCCGCGTCTTCCTCCGTTGTGTCCAGGTTGGCGTCAGGCGGCGGGGAGGATATCAGCCGAAGCGAAGGCTTCTGATAGCTGTCAATATGCATGCTTGTCTGTTTGGCCGCGGGCTTGCTCGCGGCCATGCCATCCTGCCTCGCATCCCTGATCGGGGCCGCGGCAGGCTTGACTTGAACGCGTTCACCGGTCAGCGGCACGGCGGATGCAACGCCCACCTCATTGACCCTGCCTGAAGAATACACGGGACGGGCAGGAACTCGTTTTTCTTCTTGTTTAGGCGCGGGGGCAGGTTCATATACATGCTCAGGGACAGCCACGAAGGCGTCAAGTTTTGTCTCACGATGAGGTTCAGGCTGCCTTGGCAGCTCCTTGGCTGGCTGTGCTGTAAGCAATTCGGTCTCGGATGAGGCCGGCGGATTCGGATCTGGCTGCAGCTGCGGCAAAGCGGGAGCTTCTTTGCGCTGCGCGGCGCGTGATGCGGGAATGGGGTCCTCC
>JAEWRJ010000007.1 GCA_023460055.1 Bacillota bacterium
GCAGGTGCCGCTGTGAGGGATAACACGGCAGTCCCCGAGCGGTCAAGGGCCGCTTCGCTTTCCCCCTTGACCTTCGGGTCCTGCCGTGTTAGTTTGCAGCCAAGGGGGCAAAGGCAAGCTTTGCCCCAGTACTACGGAGCCACCTCAATCGAGGTTTACACAAAATATGCGGCGCTACCGCGATTGTGGTTCCTGGCGTCCCTTAGGGGACACCCTGCCGTACCCCTATTGCTTCCCCATTGCTTCCCCATTGCTTCCCTATCGCTTCCCTATCGTTCGAAAAAGGAGGTTCATCCCCATGCCCTTTGATGTTAAAAAGGCGTTCAAAGACCTGTATGCCCCCAAGCCGGGGCCGCGCCTGGTCACGGTGCCGCCGGCGCGCTTCATCGCCGTGCGGGGGCAGGGCAATCCCAACGATCCGCAGGGCGAGTATGCCCGCGCGGTGCCGATGCTGTATGCCGTCATCTACACCATCAAGATGAGCAAAATGGGCAGCCGCGCGATAGACGGCTTTGAGGATTTTGTGGTGCCGCCGCTGGAGGGCTTGTGGTGGATGCCGGGTATCGCGGGCGTCGACTACGCGCATAAGGAGCGGTTCAACTGGATATCCATGATCCGACTGCCGGATTTTGCGGGCGATGAGGTCATCGCTTGGGCAAAGGAGGAAGCGCGAAGCAAAAAGGATGTCGACACCTCCGCCGTCGAAGTCTTCCGCTACGATGAGGGGCTTTGTGTGCAATGCCTGCACGCGGGGCCCTTTGACGACGAGCCGGCGACGCTTGAGAAGATGCTGAGCTTTATGCGGGATGAGGGCTGCCGGAGCGATTTCTCGCGGCGCTATCATCATGAGATCTATCTGAGCGATCCCAGGCGCACGGAGCCGGAGAAGCTGCGCACCATCATGCGCCATCCGGTCATCCGGATAGAAGGAGAAAAGTAATTGGGACTGGATAGTTCATTGAATATCCGTGTCGGGCGCATGGAGCAGGGGCCGCTGAACCTGATCACGGATGTGCCCGGCCTGCGGGTGGGGCACGTGACGCTGGCGGATGGCCCGTCGCAGACGGGCGTGACCGCCATCCTGCCGCATGGCGGCAACTGCTTTGAGGAAAAGCTGCCCCTGGGGTTCCATATCATCAACGGTTTTGGCAAATCCATGGGCCTTGTGCAGGCCGGGGAACTGGGCCAGCTGGAGACGCCCATCATCCTGACCAACACCCTGTCTGCCGGCACAGCCTTCACGGCCCTTTGCCGCTATATGATGGAACGCAATCCCGAAATCGGCCGGGAGACGGGCACTGTGAACCCGATGGTCATGGAGTGCAACGATGGCTGGCTGAACGATATCCGCGGCCTGCACCTGAAGGAGAGCGAGGTGCTGGAGGCAATCGAGGCGGCGGATATCGTCTTTGAAGAGGGGGCGGTGGGGGCTGGGCGCGGGATGATTTGCCATGGTCTCAAGGGCGGCATCGGCTCCGCCTCCCGCGTGTTTGAGATCGCGGGCAGCCGCTATACCCTGGGGGTGCTGGCCCTGACCAACCACGGCGAGCTGGAGAATCTTTGTGTCGCCGGACGGCAGGTCGGGCAGGCGGCGCGGGCGCTGATTGAAGGCGGCTGGCGTTCCCCTGCGTCCTCTATTCAGCCGCCCAGGGAAGATAAGGGCTCGGTGATCCTGATCGCCGCGACCGATCTGCCCATGAGCGCGGCGCAGTTAAAGCGCGTCGCCAGGCGGGCCGTCGCGGGGCTCAGCCGCACAGGCAATGCCATCGGGCACGGCAGCGGCGAGATCGCCCTGTGTTTCAGCACAGCCAACCGCATCCGCCACTTTGACAAGGCTGATTTCAGGACTGTCCAGGAACTCAATGAGCGCCACATCGGCCTGCCCTTTCACGCCATCGCCGAGGCAGCGGAGGAAGCGGTGCTGAGCTCCATGTTCCGCGCGCGGGCAGTGGAAGGCCGGGACGGCCACAGGGCGGAGAGCCTGGCGGAGGTCTGGAAAGCGCTGGGGGAAAGATAATAACTCAAGATCCACTGCAATAACTCAACAAAATAACTCAAATGTTAAGACGGATTGGCTTGACATTTGAGTTATTTGGATAAATAAATCATTGCAAATTGTGTAGAAGTCTTCATGCCCTTAAAAAAATAGAATTATCTGAAAATATCTTAAAAAATCAAAAAATTATAAAAATATCTGAAAAAAATCAAAAATTAATAGAAATATGATTGAAAATTTCAAACAGATAGTGTAAATTTCAAATATTGGAGGTGGTATAAGAAATGACTACTGAAGCACTGAAGGAATTGATAAGAGGAATTAGAGAAACCGGCGCAGAAACACAGACAATTGAAGTAAAAAGCGCTCATGATGGAACACCTACTCGTCTGTATGATTCCCTATCCAGCTTTTCAAATCAAGATGATGGTGGAATAATTCTATTTGGATTAGATGAAAAGAATGGTTTTGCACCGGTCGGAGTATATGATGCCCAGGATTTGCAAAAGCATGTTGCAGAGCAGTGCAAAGAGATGGAACCTCCCGTCAGGCCTTTGTTCTCGATTCTGCAAGAGGGAGAACTGGTTTTTCTATCAGCTGAGATACCTGCTGTTGACATCAGTGAGCGCCCCTGTCACTATAAGGGAAAAGGAAGACTGAAAGGTTCATATGTCAGAGTGGGCGAGGCGGATGAACTGATGACCGAATATGAGATCTATAGCTATGAAGCGTTCAGGAAAAAGTATCAAGACGATGTTCGCCCGGTAACCAGGGTCAGCCTTTCGGCGTTGGATCAGAATCAATTAGCTGCTTATTTGCTGAGTGTAAAAGTAGAAAAGCCAAATCTATCCGCGTTGAGTGATGATCAAATCATTGATCTGATGAGTGTGATGAGAGATGGTCGGGCAACAATGTGGGCAACACTGTTATTCAGTCCCTTCCCGCAGGCATATTTCCCTCAGTTAGGTATCATTGCCACCGTTGTTCCGGGGCTTGGTCTGGGAGACACCGCCGCACTAGGTGAAAGGTATCTGGATAACAAGCGTATTGAGGGGAATATTCCTGCCATGCTTGATGAAGGATTAAACTTTGTCCGCGCCAATATGCGGGTCAAAACCATGATTGACGGAGTAACCGGAAAACGCTTTGATAAGCCTGCATATCCGATGGCGGCAGTACGCGAAGTGCTGCTAAATGCTTTGGTACATAGGGATTACAGCATACATACAGAGGGAATGCCTATTCAGTTAATTATGTATTCAAACAGAATGGAAGTAATAAACCCCGGCGGATTGTATGGCAGGATGCGGATAGATCAAATAGGCAAGGTTCAGCCAGACACGAGAAACCCCGTTTTAGCCACTTCATTGGAAGTGTTGAGAATAACTGAAAATCGATACTCAGGTATTCCAACGATCAGACGAGAAATGCAGGCAGCAGGATCACCGGACCCTGTTTTTGAGGATAAGCGCGGCATGTTCAAGGTAACACTGTTTCAGGCCGATGACCGGGTGGTGACACAACAGCAGGAAACACTTTTGGAGTTTTGCAACATTGCGCGATCCAGAACGGAGATTGCTGATTTCCTGCAAATAAAGTCCCAGAGCTACGCGATCAAGACCTACGTTCAGCCGCTTATAGATAGTGGACATATTAGGCTTTTATATCCGCAGACGCCATCATCATCCAAGCAAAGGTATCAAACGATCGGTTTATAAAGACCCCACCAGCACATCCATCTCCATGCTGATAGCTGTCAGCTTTTCTACCTCCAGATCCTGCGCATCCACATGCGACAGCATCGGGGTCATGCGCGCGATGTCGCGGGCCTGCCGGGGTGTCAGCGGCAGGCTCCAGCGGAGGTGCCGCTCCTCTATCAGGCGGGCATTCTGCTTGAAATAGTCGATGGTGCTCCGGTTTGAGTAATCGCTGCTTTGAAGGCGGCTGCCAGCCAGCTCCCGCAGCTCTTTGAGGTAGCCGCTGCCGGGGACGGCCTTGATGATCAGGCCGCCCTTGGTGAGCACGCGGCCGAACTCCGCGTAGCTGGCGGGGGTCAGAATATTGAGGATGGCGGCGGCCTGCCCGTTTTTGACCGGGATGTCGCCCAGGTCGGCCACCATCCAGAGGATATCCTTTGACAGGCGCGAGGCCAGGCGGATGGCTTCCTTGGAGATATCAAAACCGATGCCCCGGCAGGAGTAGCTATCGGTGATCCGGCTTAAAAAGTAGCCTTCACCGCAGCCAGCGTCCACGATGAGGGGGGAGGGGACTGTGACGCGCGCGTTTAAAATACCGGTGATCTCCCGGATCAGGGGCTCATAGAAGCCCGCCTGGTAGATCCGTTGCCTGCTTTCAAACAGGCTGCGGGGATAGGTATCATCCCTGGCGGCGCAGAAGTTGACATAGCCGGTCTTTGACAGGTCAAAGCAGTGACCCTTCTTGCAGATCAGGCTGTTCCCTCGCATAAAGACATGCTTTTTGCACACGGGACAGCGCACGGCGCTGAGGCATTGTTTCACGGAAAGCTCCTTTTACTGATCGCTGCCTGTTGCCGCCGGGGAAGTGCCAAAGCCGATCAGGCTGCCGACCCCGCGGATGGTCTTGGAGGTGTTGGATTTGTTGATCATATCGCCCATGAACAGCAGCGCCGCTGTGCCGCCGCCGTCAAGGTTGAGGGCTTCGGTCGCGCCCAGGGCGATCATCCGCTCGGCCAGCCAGTTGAAGTGCTCGCCCCTTGAATCATCCGTGCGCCCGGTGACGGTCAGGATGATGTAGTGATTGGGCGCGATCATACCGATCGCGCAGCGCGGCTCATGGTAATAATAATAATCCGTTTCTTGCATGTGCGGGCCAAGCTCCCCTTCGCTGACCAGGATGGGGCCGAAGGCAAATGTATCCGTCACGCCCATGGCCAGGTATTCTTCGGCTGTGTATGCGTCGCTTAAAAATGTCTTCAGGCTCCCGTCATTGAAGCGGGCAATCACCTCAAGGTTGGGCAGGGAGGCGTGGTCGGCCTTGAAAGTTTCATTGCTGAGCACTTCGCCGCCGCGGATGATGATGCCCTGCGTGTGGCCGTCATTGAGCCTGCGGCTGAAATAGTCATCGCTGATGGCAAGGACAAGCCGGTTATCCCGAGCCAGCTTGATGGGGCTGATCATGCGTTTGCCGGGCTTTGAGCCGGGGGTGAGATAGCTTTGAAGCCTGGTATCTCCCCGCACCTTGATCTCGCTCTCAAACCAGACAAGGGCGGGATCGATCTGCTTGAATTGCCGGATGGTGACCGACAGCTCGGAGGAAAGATAGATCCATACCCCTTCCTCGGGAGAGATCTTTACATACTCATCCTGCCCGTAAACCTCGGATAAAAAGCCTTCCGCGTCAAGAGGCAGGGCCTCTTCGGCCCGAACTCCAGCCCATGCTGTAAAAAATAAAAGGAGGCTCAGCATGGAGCACAAGCCTTTCTTTACATACCTGTCAAAGACAAATTTTCTGATGAGCAGACGCATAACCTGCCTCCCGTGTACATGGTGACATGCGGCCAGGATCCTCCGGGTATCGGGGCATATCCCGTACCCGCCTGACCGGAGCCGGCCACCGCTTGCTGAACGCGCGGAGCGCCGCCACCCGCATTATACTTCTTCCGCCCCCCGGAGCGCTATATGGGCTTCGCTGACAAGCGCTGTGATGTCTTCATCGCTGAGCGGTTCGCCCGCGCCCGGGCGGATATCCGCCAGGAATTCGATATTGCCCTTGGGCCCTTTGATGGGCGACCAGGTGAAGCCCCGAACACTCCAGCCAATGACAGGGCAAAAGTCCCTGATCTCGCGCAGCACCCGCTCATGCGTCGCGGCCTCGCGCACTACCCCGTTTTTGCCCACCTGGCCGCGCCCCGCCTCAAACTGGGGCTTGACCAGGGTGAGGAAACGACCTTCTTCGCCCATGATCGCAGCGGCGGCGGGCAGGACCAGCTTGATGGAAATAAAGCTCACGTCCATCACCGTGAGGGTGGGATGATCAGGAAACTGCTCGGGCGAAAGCGCCCTTGCGTTGGTCCGCTCCATCACCGCGACACGCGGGTCCTGTCTCAATTTCCAATCCAGCTGGCCATAGCCCACGTCGATCGCGTAGACTTTTTTCGCCCCCGCCCGCAGCAGCACATCCGTAAAGCCGCCCGTGGCCGCCCCGATGTCCATGCAGACAAGATCCCTGACATCCGCCTGGAAGAACGTCAGGGCTTTTTCAAGCTTGTGCGCCCCGCGGCTGGCAAAAGGGGCGATATCGCCCCTTAAAATCAGGTTGGCTTCCTCGTCCATTATCTGGGCAGGCTTCAGCACCTTGACCTCGTCCACATAGACGCGCCCGGCCATGATGAGCTTCTGGGCCTGCTCGCGGCTGGCGGCAAGGCCCTTGACCGCCATCAATACATCTGCTCTTTGCTTCACGCGGTTTTTACCATCACGCCGATCAATTGCCGGGCGATGGATTCACCGTCCAGGCCAAGCTCTCTGATCAGCTCCTCGTGTCCGCCCTGCTGGATGAATTGATCAGGGATAGCAAACAGCCGGCTGGGGCCGCGCAGGCCTTCCGTGACGCAGAACTCGCAGATGGCGCTGCCAAGGCCGCCGGCCAGTGCCTGCTCCTCAATGACCGCGTAGGGGGCGGCGGAAGCGGACAGCTGCCTGAGCGTGTTTTCGTCCAGCGGCTTGACGCTCCCGGCGTTGATGACGGCCGCGTGGATGCCTCGTTCCTTTAAGATGCGGGCGGCCTTCAGGGTTTCCGCCACCATGGGACCGGTGGCGATCAATGTGATATCACCGCCCTTTTCAAGCTCTTCCCACACGCCGGGCTTGAAGCCCCGGGACGGGTACTGGGCCGACAGGGCGTGCTCGGCTCTGGGGTAGCGGATGGCGCAGGGGCTGTTCTGCCCCAGCGCCCAGCGGAGCATATGCTTCATTTCGTCCACCGAACGGGGATTCAAAACCGTCATGCCGGGGATATGCCGCATGAAGCTGGCGCCGAACACGCCGTGGTGGCTGGGCCCGTCCTCGCCGCCCATCGCCGCGCGGTCGACCAGAAAAACGACAGGCAGATTCTGCAGGCAGACATCCACGATCAGCTGGTCGTAGGCGCGCTGCATGAAGGTATCGTAGATAGCGACCACCGGGCGCATCCCGCCCGCCGCCAGGCCGGCCGCCATGGTGACAGCATGCTCTTCGGCAATGCCTACATCAAACAGGCGCGCCGGGAAGGCCTTTTGGAAGGCGCCCAAGCCTGTCGAATCGGCCATTGCTGCCGTGACGGCGACAATACGCTCATCCCCCCGGCCAAGCTCCGTCAGCAGCTGTCCTGCCGCCGAGCCGAAGCTGCGAGCTGTGGACGCGGCGCGGGGCTCACCGTTTTGCGGGTCAAAGGCGGGCATGCCGTGCGCGCGGCTGGGGTCGTTCTCCGCTACCGAGTAGCCCTTGCCCTTGGTGGTCACGATGTGCAGCAGCACAGGCTCGTTAAAGCGCTTGGCGCGCCGGAGGAAGCGCTCCAGGCCTTGTTCATCATGCCCGTCCACAGGGCCCAGGTAGCGGAAGCCGAAGGCGTCGAAAAATCTATCGCGGATGAAGAAATTGCGGATGTGGTTCTTGCTCCGCTGGAGCTGGTCGTGCAGGGGCCTGCCGATCAGGGGCATTTTCTTGAGCGATTCGGCCACGAACTTCTTGGCGTTGATCCAGCCTTTGCTGGTACGCATATAGGTGAGGTAGCGCGACACCGCGCCTACATTGGGCGCGATGCTCATCTGGTTGTCGTTGAGAATGACGATCATGCGGGTTTTGGTGCAGCCGGCGTCATTGAGCGCTTCGTAGCACATGCCGCCGGTGAGCGCGCCGTCGCCCACCACCACCACGACATGATGGTCTTCCCCCTTCAGATCGCGCGCTCTTGCAAAGCCCAGCCCTGCTGACAGCGATGTGGAGGCATGCCCGGTACCGTAAGCGTCGTGGGGCGATTCCTCCCGTTTGGGGAAGCCGGAGATGCCCTGATACTGTCGCAGCATATCCATCCGGCCACCTCTGCCGGTCAGTATCTTGTGCGCGTAGCACTGATGGCCCACGTCAAAGATAAACTTATCCTCAGGGCTTGAAAATACGCGGTGCATCGCGACGGTCAGTTCCACCACGCCGAGGTTGCTGGCCAGGTGCCCGCCTGTGCGTGATACCGCGTCTATGATCTGCTCACGCAACAGGGGGATCAGCTCATCTATCTCCCGCGGCGTGCACTGCTTGAGTTTTTCCGGTGACCAGGGCTCATGGAATGCCATGCGGTTCTCCTTTGGGGCAGGTAGTTGGAGTGTATTTTTGATTATACCACAGAATCAAAGGGATAGATCGAGCTGCTTGAGAAAGGGGGAAACAATAAATATTTCTTGCTTATGTTCGCCATCCCCGTATAATACTGAAAAAAAGATGGAGGACCTGCAGGTGAGAAAGATATTGAGCGTCCTGCTGTCACTGGCGCTGATGGCGGGCCTGTGTCTGCCTTCCCTGGCGAATGAGGGGCAGGATTGGGTTATTTTTGTATACCTGTGCGGCACGGATCTGGAAAGCGAGGGCGGCGCTGCTACAAATGACCTGATCGAGATGATGGAAGCGGGGGCCGGCGGCAACATCCGCTTTGTTGTCCAGACGGGCGGTACGGCGCAGTGGATGGCGGCTGATGTGATCCCCTCAGACCGCGCGGCCCGCTTTGACATATATGATGAAGATATGTTTGCCCTGTGGGAAGGCCCTCAGCAAAACATGGGCGAAGCGGCCACCCTTCGCGGCTTTTTGGAGTGGGGTTTTGAGCAGTACAGCGCTCAACGCTTTGGCCTGGTGCTGTGGAACCACGGCAGCGGCAGCATCAACGGCGTGTGCTTTGATGAGCTGCACGATTTTGACAGCTTGAGCCTGGCGGAGATCGGCGAGGCGCTGACCGGCTATGAAAGCGCCTTTGAGTTCGTCGGCTTTGACGCCTGCCTGATGGCTACCATCGAGACGGCGCAGGCTGTCAGCCCCTATGCGGATTATATGATCGCCTCCGAGGAGCTTGAACCCGGCTCCGGCTGGAATTACAAGGCCTTCGGCAGCTTCCTGCGGGATCATCCCCAGGCGGACGGGGCGCAGCTGGGCCGGGCAGTGGCAGATAGTTTCCTTGCCTTCAACCAGGAAAACGGAGATGAAGAGATCAGCACCCTGTCGGTCACCAGGCTGACTGCCATCCCGGCCCTGGCGCAGGCGATGGACGCCGCCGGGTGGAAGATGCTGGAGGCCGCGGCGGACAGCGCCCGGCTGAAAGATATTACGCGGGGCATACACCGCGCTGAAAATTACGGCGGCAACACGCCCGAAGAGGGCTATACCAACATGGTGGATATCGGCTCCATGATGAGGGAGATCGAGGGTTCCCTGCCCGAGGCCCGTCAGGTGCTGGAGGCGCTGGATGAGGCGGTGGTCTACCGGGTTGCCGGCTCAGGCCGTCAGCAATCCACCGGCCTGTCTGTCTATTACCCCCTGCAGGTGCAGGGATCAAAGGAATACGAAGTATTCAAAGCCGCCAGCCCCAGCGAAGGCTACCGCCGCTTTGTGGCCGGCATGCTCTACGGCGCGCAGTCGGGCGACGCGGCGGGCTATGTGAGCCAGCAGGATGAGCAGGGGGAGGATGACAGCTGGTTTGATTCCGTCCTGTCGGTCCTCGACCAGGTTCAGCCCCAGCCCGGATTTTCATCTTCCCAGCAAAGCCAGCTGGAGATCATGAACGCCTATCTGGATGAGGAGGGCAGCTATACCCTGGAGCTGAGCCCGGACAGCATGGATTATCTGCTAACGGCCACCTTTACCCTGCTGATGGATGAGGGCGAGGGCATCCTGTACAGCCTGGGCGAGGATGATGAGCTGGAGATCGATGAGGAGGGAGGCACCATCCGGGACGCTTTCGCGGGCATGTGGACGGCGCTGCCCGACGGTCAGCTGCTCAGCCTGTATCTGCT
Source organism: Bacillota bacterium (assembly GCA_023460055.1). GTDB lineage: Bacteria > Bacillota > Clostridia > Christensenellales > Aristaeellaceae > UBA1038. Next base: position 10,011 of record JAEWRJ010000007.1, read on the forward strand.
GGAGCAGTCCGCAGAGTATAACCTCTATTCCGCCCCCGTGAAGCTCAACGGGCGGGAAACCAACCTGCGCGTTCTTTATGACTGGGACAAGGAAGCGTTCCGCGTGATTGGCGGCTGGGACGGCCTGGACGAAAACGGCGCCTCCGGCAAGGAAATCATCAAAATCATGCCCGGCGACAGCATCGTGCCCCTGTATGAAGCCTATGACGAAGAGTCGGGCGAGTACCTGGGCATGGAAGAAGGCGAAGCCTATGCGGCACAGGATGGCTTTACCATCGAGTACATGCAGCTGCCCGCGGCCGGCTACTACTACAGCTTCACCCTGACCGACCTCTTCGGCCTGGAGACTTATACGGACTTCGCGCTCTTTGAAGTGGACGAGCAAGGGGAGATATGGTTTGACGCGGAGTAAGCGCGGTGGCTGATGGGCCAGAACAAGGGGAAGGCGGCTTGCCGCCTTCCCCATTCTGTTGGAGACCGCCTGTCTTGAAGCGTTCGGGAGGGGGAGCGTGTACAGCCCACGTCACACCTTATCCAAAATCCCGGTTTCTGTGTCCGGTTTTTCTTGAATAGTGCATCCGTGTAATCTGTGTATTCCGTGGTTCGCAACTCAGAGTCGGGGATATGACCAACCACGGAACACACGGAACACACGGAAAACACAGAAAAAAATACCGGGCTGCCACAGTTTTAACCGCGGCAGCCCGGTGATCTTGCTTTCCGCGCGTCAGCGCGCATTCAGCATTCAGCATTTTGCATTCAGCATCCGCGCGCCTGGGCGCGCCTTATTGCTGTTCGCCGCAGGCGGGGCAGAACTTTGCGCCTTCGCTGAGGGGGGCGTTGCAGGCCTGGCCGCCGGGGGCGGCCTTTTGCTGAGCCGCGCCGCACTCGGGGCAGAAGCGGCTGCCGGGGGCGATGGGCTTCTGGCAGTCCACGCAGGGGACAGCAGCCTGCTGAGGGGCGGCCTGCTGGGGAGCAGGCTGCTGGAAAGCATTGTGCATCATCTGGCCCATGGCCATGCCGGCACCCATACCGGCCCCGATGCCCGCGCCGCCCGAAGGGTTGTTCGCGGCGTCCCGGATGGCTTCCGCGCTTTGGAACTGCGCGTAGCGGTTGAGATCGCCGACTACGCCCATGCTGGTGCGCCGGTCCATGGCCTTTTCGACCTCTTCGGGCAGGCTGATGTTTTCGATCACGAAGCTGTCCAGCTTCAGGCCAAGGGGGGCGATCCTGGGAGAGATCGCGTTCAGCATATACTGGCTCAGCTCGTCATAGTTGGCGGCCAGATCCAGCGCCGGTATCTTGGATTGAGCCAGCATATCACTGAGCGATGACACGATCAGCCGCTTCACCTGGCCCTCGACGCCTTCGGTGGTGAACAGCTCGCTTGTGCCGAACACCTCACGCAGGAAGGTGACCGGATCCTGCACCCGGAAGCTGTAGATACCAAAGGCGCGCAGGCGGATCATGCCGAAGTCGGTGTCGCGCATCATCACCGGGTTGCTGGTGCCCCACTTGAGGTCCAGGAACTGGCGGGTGTTGATAAAGTAGACTTCTGCCTTAAAGGGGCTGTTAAAGCCGTACTTCCAGCTCTTCAGCGCGGTCATCACGGGCATGTTCTGGGTGCTCAGTTCGTAGCGGCCGGGCTGGAACACATCGGCGATCTTGCCCTCATTGACAAAGACGGCGACCTGGCTCTCGCGCACTGTCAGCTGCGCCCCCATCATGATTTCCTTGCCGTCCGCTTCGTAGCGGTACACCATGGTATTGGCGGACGAATCCGTCCATTCGATCACATCGATCAGCTGTCCCTTGATCATCTTAAAGATGCCCATGCGCGCGTCCTCCTCATAAAAATCCGTATTTGTTAAATTATACCCCGCCTTCATCTTCCTCAGCGGGCTTGTTGTTATCGGCAATCTCATTGATGCTTGAAAGAACCGTGAACTGCTCCAGTTCCAGCTCCAGGTCGAGGTACTGCTTGATGCGGGCCACTTTGTCATCCACATAGGCGCGTACGCGCCTCTCGCAGTCCTGGGGGTTTTCGTCGCTGCCGCCCTTTTCCTGGCAGGCGATCAGACGGATGTGGCGGGGGGACAGCATCGCTACGCCGTAGTGGATGCCGTCCGCGTAGCGGCCGATGAAGTTGTTGCGCAGGGCACTTTCAAGCCGCTGGCGTCCGTAGCGCCAGCGCCCGTCCAGGTACAGTTCACCCTGGGGCATGTCAAAATCAAAGAGAAAAGCAGGCTTATCGGTGCTGATGTTCTGCGCGCGCACCAGCTTCAGGCGGCTTTTCAGCTCCGCGGGGCTGGGGATCTCACGCGCCAACAGCCGGTGCATCAGCTCGTCGCGCAGGTATTGCAGCGCCTGCGCCTCATCCATGCCCTCCTGGGAGTCGTCCATGCGCATTCGGTCCAAAAAGGCGCGTACGCGGATCAGCTCGTCGTGCAGGGTGTTGTCATGGTGGTGGGTTTGGAAGATGGGCATGCTGGGCCGCACGTCCATCAGGTATGTATGCAAGGGGGCGGGATCGGTCAAGCGGAAGGAATAGCCTACCGCGTCTACCGCGTTGCGCTCCAAGTAGGCAATGGCCTCGGGAATATCACGGATGACGGTGACCGGGTCCATCATCATGTCCGCAAGGTTATGAACCTTGGCGAAGGTGTCGATCACTTCTTCCCTGTCGGTCACAAGCAACAGTTTGTACATTGCGTGCCCTCCTCTTATTTACGCAAACATTATAGCATATTCTGCGGATTGCACAAGTTTACATCAATTATTTGGATACCTTGCGCTGTTTTGCCTCAGCCCGATGGCGTCCGCCGCGCAAAGAAGGTATAATAAGCCGAAAACCGGAATAAAGAAAGCCCGTCCTCCCGCGCGACAGGCGCGCGGATGGCTGTAAGCAGATGACAAAGGAGACGCGGATATGACAAGCGACAATAAAAAAACGGCTGCTCCGGAACTGGCAGGCAGCCTGCGCAGCCACTATATCTCGGTGCCGGAGAGCATCTATCAGGCTTCGGGCATCACCATCATGGGAACGCGCATCAAGTCCATCCTGTTTTCTACAGATATCGCGATCATTGCCAACAACAACGCGCAGGCGGTGCTGTGCGTGTATCCCTTTACCCCGCAGATCAACATCACCTCGGCTGTGATCAGCGTGGCGCGCGCGCCTGTGTTCGCGGGCGTTGGCGGCGGCACCACCAGCGGAGACCGCAGCGTCAGCATGGCCCTGCAGGCTGAGCTGATGGGCGCCTACGCGGTCGTGGTCAACGCGCCGATGCCGCATGGCATGATCCGCCGGCTGTACGGCGTGGTGGATATTCCCATCATTGCCACAGTCAGCGGCAGCCACGATGACTACCTGGGCAAGGTGAAGGCCGGCGCGCGCATTTTGAATGTATCCGCGGCCGGAAGAACGGCGGAACTGGTCCGGCTCATCAGGAAAGAGCTGGGGGATCACTTCCCCCTGATCGCTACCGGCGGCCCGACGGATGAAAGCATCCTGTCCACCATTGAGGCGGGAGCCAACGCCATCACCTATACCCCGCCAACCAGCGGGGACATCTTCCACGGGATCATGAATAAGTACCGGGAGGGTGGGAGGTAGAGGTCGAGAAGGCGGCAAAGAGCAGCCTTCGGCCGCGTGAAGCGATGGCAAAGAGGCCGCTTTGCGGCCGTAAAAGGGGTTGCCCGGAGAAAACACTCTCGGTAACCCCTTTGCCATGCTTTGCGGCAGCGAAGCTGCCTTTTCGCGCGGTCGAAGGCCGCGTTTCGCCGTCCTCTAAACGGCTATATCCTTGTACTTCTCGCTCCCATCCAGCTTTTTTCTGGCATAGGAACAGGTAGCGGACAACTTCTTGTGCTCGCTCCTGGCGTAATCGGCCACCGCGTCCAGCAGGCTCTCCGCGATGCCCTGCCCTCTGAGGCTGTCGTCCACAAAGGTGTGCTCGACGGACAGTGTGTCTTCGCTGATCTGCTCAAACACGATTTCGGCTGTCGGGTTACTGGGGCGGCCCAGATAAAAACGATTTTTTTCTTGCTTAAACATCATGCTGCCTCATCAATCCTGTCGTTGGGAAGGGATACGCTTGTATTATACCCGTATAGCGCGGCGCGCAAGGCCAGCGAGGCTTTTCGGCTATGCCCGCCGCGCCCAAGCGCCCGGCGTATTTATTCCCAGAAGGCGCGCACATGCATGCCGGCTAAGAGGTCATCAGCCTCTTCAAACGAGACCTTTACGATAAACTTGGTTGTGTCCAGCATTACCCTGCCCAAAGGCTGGATGAGGGTGACGGTTCCCTTTCTTTCGCCCTCATAAGCGTCCACGCTGACGCGCACGGTATCCCCGACGCGCACCCTTGAAATATCCAGCTCATCCACCTCCAGCGCCGCTTCAAGAGCGGTCTGGGGCAGCAGCGTCATCACGGCCTGACCTTGCTGTACATACTGGCCGGGGCGTACGGATACTTCCGATATGATGCCGGAACGGTCAAAGCGTACCTCCGGCTGCGTCTGAGCGCCGGCCGCGTAGCGCGCGCTCGCGCTGTCGAGCATAAACAGCGGCTGCCCTCTTGAGACCTTCTCGCCCTCCTGCACAAGCGTCGAGGCTATCATTCCCTCTCCCGCTACAGGCAGGGCAGCCGGGCGGATGATTTTGCCGCTGCCGATCTGGTCTGTCCTGTCATTATCCTTGCTGGAACCCAGGTAGATCTTGACATTATCTTCCAGTTCAAAATCGCCCTGTTCAAGCTCCAAAACAAAGCTCTTGCCTTCCCGCGCGATCACGGCGGCTTCGCCCCGCACCTTTTTGTCTCCCGTGCCGTGCTGCACCTTCAGTGTCTGGCCGACCTGGACATCACGGGTTTCAGTCTTGTCGGAGGTAGAGGTGATGAGCGCTTCAATATGCCAGAGATTATCCCGGTTGATGTAGCACAGCGCGCCGTACTGGGCCATCACGCCCTCCGCTGTATCACCCGCCTGCGCGCGCAGACCGGCCACCACGCCGTCCGCCGGCGCGTAGACAAGGGCAGGGAGGATATCAAAGGCCAGGTCGCCCGCCTCTGCCCGGTCGCCCGGCTGCCAGGAGAAATCGCCCGCCTGCCCGCCCATCGGGGCGAATACGCTCAGGGGGACGGGTGACGTGATAAGGCCTTTGGCCGAGAAGCCGCCTCCCTCCCCGGAGACGCTCTGCGCTTGCGCAGGCAGGGAAGTCAGGCCCAGAGCCATGAGAAGTGCCAGGCAAAAAGAGATTACCTTGATTGAAACACGCATATGCTTAACTCCTTTATTCGACGCTTTTGAGCGCCTCTACCATGTTGACCGATTTAAACTTGGCACCCAGGATGCTGTTGACCAGAAGGGCGAAGATTAGCGTGGTCCCCACTGTATACAGCCAGCTTGCCGGGGCAATGAAGGATACGAACTGAATGGTGTTGGGCAGGCCGTAGGTCAGCAGCAGCTGCAGCAGCGGAGGGCCCAGAAGCAGCCCCAACGGCAGGCCCATGGCGGTAATGACGATGTTTTCCCGCAGGACCAGCTTCTTCATTTCCCCCCGGGTGAAGCCCAGCACCTTCAGCGTGGCCAGCTCCCGGATGCGCTCTGAGAAGTTGAGCTGACCGAGGTTGTAAAAGACAACCAGCTCCAGCGCTCCGGAAAAAAGCACCAGCAGCACAACGATAACATTCATGATCTGCAGGGTAGCGGTGCCGCTATCCCTCTCCTGCTTCAGCGTGCGCGCTGTGCTGACGCCGTCCATGTCCTCAATGACCGCGCCGGGCTGCAATGAGCCGCCGCGCAGCAGCGTATGGGTGGGCATAAAGGGTGATAGACCGAGCTGCTGCCACGCGGTGCGCGTCATATATACGCCTTGGTTGAGCTGCAGGTCCACGATCTGCTCTACCTTCGCCCCTACCGTGCGCCCGCCCGGGTTTCGCAGCAGCAGCGTGCCGCCTATCTCCAGCCCGAAGTCTTCCGCCGCCTTGCTTGTGAGGGCAATGCCTTGGGCCGGAAGGGTGAGCCGCGCTCCTGTTTCATCGCTCAGGCGGATCATGTCGTGCTCATCATCCAGCACATACAGCTGCTTCACGCGCCAGCCGCCCGGCGTATGCACCTGCGCCGCGGTGATCATCTGCTCCTCATACTCATCGGCGCCCGCACGCAGCGCAACGGCCCGGCCATAACCGGGCGCGGCGTCTTTGGAGAAGCTGACGCGCATGTCATAGTGCATGGTGCGCGTGTAGTGGTTGACCAATACATAGTCCACCGAGTCGCGCAGGCCAAAGCCCGTCAGGATCAGCGCTGAGCAGCCGATAGCGCCGGCCAGCCCCATGAAGAGCCGGGCTGGGCTGCGAAACATATTGCGCAGGATCATCTTTTCGCTGAAGGGGATGCGCCGCCAGAGCCATTTGATGTTTTCCAGAAGGATACGCTTCCCGCGGCCCGGCGGCTTGGGCCGCATCAGGGCTGCCGGCACCTGTGACAGCGCCGCCCGGGCACTGAGCATCGATGCGCCGCCGGTCATGGCTGTCAGCGCGGCGCCGACTGCCAGCGACACGGGAAAGGAGAGGCGGGGCACGGCGTCAGGCAGCGCGTAGGAAAAGGTCAGAAAGTGCATGATGATCGGCGCCAGGGCCCAGCGCGCGCCGACAAGGCCGATCACAAGGCCCAGCACCGCGATCAGCATGCCGTAGCCCGCGTAGTGAAAGAGCAGCTCGGGGCGCGTATAGCCCAGCGCAAACAACCCGCCGATCTGCAGGCGCTGGCTTTCCACCAGCCTGTTCATTGTGGTCCATGTAATCAAGGCCGCGATCACAAAGAAAATAAGGGGGAAGATGGCACCCATGGCCCGTATCTGCTGTGCCTGCTCCATGGCCATTTTGATGCCGAATATATCCTCGCGCCCGATGACAACGGTTTGCGTGCCGTCAGTCAGCTCTTGGAGGGCAGACCTTACAGCGCCTTCCTCCGCCTGCGGCGAAAGCGTCAGAGCAATTTCGGAATACGGCAGAAAATCCAGCGTATCGCGGCTGACATAGGCAAAGCCCGCCTTGAGCGCGGAGGGAGACAGCTCGTCGCCCTGGCTGGACACTACATATTCCGGCATAAGCCCCAGACCCGTGATGAGAAGCTCCAGCTTCCGGTCGCCAAGGGAGAGGCTGATGGAATCCCCGGGTTTCAGGCCATGCGCCTGCGCGAAGCGCTCGCCCAACATGCCCTCGCCGCGCCGGACGGGCAGCCTGCCTTCTCGCAGGAGGGGGATGCATACGGTGCTTTCGCCTTCGCCGGAAACCAGGGTGATGGTGGGGTTCTCCGCCAGCGCGGGCGCTTCAAAATTGGCTGATACGCGCCGCTGCGCCTCGCTGACCCCGGGGATGGCTGCTGCGTCGCGCAGGGTGCGGTCGCTCATCTCGCCGCGCACCCATAGGTCGGCCATGTTGCTGCGGCCAAACTGCAGGTCAAGGTCCGCGTCAACGCTGCGCCAGGTGGCGTCGAGCCCCATGTATAAGACCACCGCCAGAGAGCAGATAATCAGGATGGCTAGGAAGGATTTCCACCCTTGCTTCAGATCGCGCAGCAGCTTGATCAGAAGCGATGGCCTTGCCGCTTTCTTTTTCACCACACGATATCCTCCATCGCCGTGGGGGAGGTGTTGATGATGACCTCCTGGATGCCGCCGTTTTTCATGCGGATCACGCGCTGGGCCGCCGGTATAATGGCGGCGTTGTGGGTGATGATCATCACGGTTTTTCCCATGTCATGCCCTATATCTCGCAGCAGCGTCAGCACCATCCGCCCTGTTTCCGAATCCAGGGCACCGGTGGGTTCGTCGCACAGGAGCAGCGCCGGGTTTTTGCACAGCGCCCGCGCGATAGCGACGCGCTGCTGCTCGCCGCCCGACAGCTGAGCCGGAAAGTTATCCATGCGGTCTTGAAGGCCCACGCGCGCCAGCATGTCATAGGGGTCAAGGGGGTTCTTGCATACCTGCCGCGCCAGTTCCACGTTTTCAAAGGCCGTCAGGTTAGGCATCAGGTTGTAAAACTGGAATACAAAGCCTACATCATGGCGCCGGTACAGGGTGAGCTGCTTATCGCTCATGGGCACGATATCGCGCCCGTCCACCCATATTTCGCCGAAGCTTGCGCGGTCCATGCCGCCCAACAGGTTGAGCACTGTTGTTTTGCCCGCGCCGCTGGGGCCGACCACCACGGCAAATTCGCCCATGTGCACGGTAAAACTGACACGGTCCACCGCCTGGATGGCCATCTCGCCGATCTGGTAGCTTTTCGATACGTCCTTGAGTATGATATCGCCCACTATGTTAACTCCTCCGGTATTATTCGCCTGCGCTCAGGGCTTGTTTGGGGATGTCCAGCAGCTGTTCCAGCGCGAACAGGATCAAAGCCATCATGTCATCCGCCTTGGGCGGCTGCTGCATGTACTGCACGCCGATAAAGCCGGAAATAACAAACCGGCTCAAAAGGTCCGGGAAGGGGGCTGACAGTACCCCCTGCTCCGTGCCTTCCCGCAGAAGTTCTGTGACCATCGGCTCGATCATCGTGCTGACATGCCCGTGCATGATGGCGGTCATCTCTCCCGCCATGTCCCCCTGGTTTTTAGGGTACATCGCTTCCATCTCGCGCAAAAAATCCATCAGCACGTGCATCAGATTGCGCACCCGCTGGAGCAGGGGGATATGCGCGTCGCGCAGAAAGACCGCCAGCTCGCCTATACGCTCTTCGGTGAACTGGTTGATAACCGCCAGAAAAATATCCTGCTTGCTGCGAAAGTAGTAGTAAAACAGCCCCTGGGCCACGCCGACCTGGCGGACAATATCGCCGACCATCGTCTTTTCATAGCCCTGCGACATAAACAGTTCTCTGGCTGTCTCGATAAGCTCCTGCCGGCGCTCCTCCGGCGGCTTGCTGATGCGTGCCATATCCCTTCCTCCTCCGTCAGCGTTGTGCACAAGAGATTGACTGTTGTCAATCACTGACTTGTGTCAATCAGTATAACCATGCGCAGGGCTGCGGTCAAGAGCCTGAAAAAGGCGGATGATAGCACTTCATGGTGAGTTGTAAAATGAGTTGCCCATAAAAAGTGATCCATTAAGGGATCAAACCAGTTATGCTTAGTGTTGAAGACAAAAGCGACTGGAGAGAATCAAAATGGATCAGAAGAAGCATAACACAGG
>JAEWRJ010000008.1 GCA_023460055.1 Bacillota bacterium
AGGATATGTACAACGCATCGAACGCCCAACCGGGAGCACAGCCCGGCACCGATGAAGGGCAGCAGACGGCGTCAGACAACGGCCAGTCGGCAGACGATGTGACCGACGTGGACTTTGAGGAGGTGAAATAAAGGTTCAACCTGCCAACAGACCTCTTTTATAGAAGCAATGACCCCGCCACTGAACCGTGCGCGGGGTTGTTCATTTATTAAAAAAACAGACCCCACAGTATTGATATGTAGAATTTTATTTCTACCTTTGCAGCCCAAACAGAAGGGAGGTTATTGATTACCCGGAAAAGGAAACAGTAGACACATCAGACAACCAGATTATTTCCGGCACATGGAACACTATTTTCATGTGCAAAAAGATCAATACTCAATATCCAAAAGCTGAATGCTGAAAGCTGACAGCCAATAGCCAGTAAAACAATAAAAAAATCAAATAACAATGATCGTAGTACAACTCAAAGAGGGCGAGAACATTGAAAGAGCCCTGAAGAAATTCAAACGCAAATATGAGAAGACCGGAGTGGTAAAAGAACTTCGCAGCCGTCAGGCGTTCACCAAGCCGTCGGTGGAGAAACGCAAGAAGAAACAACACGCCGTCTACGTACAACAGCTGCATCAAAACGAAGAATGATAAAATAATTTCGTTTTTGCAAAGTTTTTTCCTATCTTCGTAACACCATCAACTGAACGGTCGCGGTGCTATGTGGAAAGAAAAATTCATAGACTATCTCCGTTATGAGAAGAACTACTCTCCTCAAACGGAGATTTCTTATTTTAGGGATATCACCCAGTTTGAGGATTTCATCACTGGTGAATGCGGATCATATGACCCGGCAATGGTGGAGACCGATCAGATCCGAAACTGGATGATCCGGCTCATGGAACTGGGAGTGAAACCTCGCTCCGTAAACAGAAAGTTAAGCGCTGTTCGATCCTATTTCCGCTTCCTGAAACGAAAAGAAGTTGTCAGCCGCAACCCTGCAGAAGGGATCAACGGCCCCAAAACACCCAGGGTACTGCCCGGTTTTGTAAAAGACCGTGAACTGTCTGAGATCATTGACACGGCTGACGCCTACCCCGATGACTTTTGCGGACATCGGGACCGCTTTCTGATTGAGTTACTCTATCTCACCGGAATGCGCCGTGCAGAACTGATAGCCTTGCGCGACAGTGATGTCGATTTTGACACATCGACACTCCGGGTTACGGGTAAGCGAAACAAACAACGCATCATCCCCTTCTCCCACAGCACGAAAGGAAAAATAAGGGATTACATGAGCAAAAGAGATGCAGAAGTGGAAAACAAATCACCTTTTCTCTTTGTTAAGAATGATGGAAACCCTTTATACCCAAAATTAGTGTACAACATTATCCACACACACCTTAGCAGCATCCCCACCCTTTCCAAAAAAAGCCCTCACGTGCTGCGGCACTCATTTGCGACTGAGATGCTCAACAACGGAGCCGATATCAACGCAGTGAAAGAGCTATTAGGACACACCAGCCTTGCATCCACCCAGATCTACACACATGTGACACTCGAAGAGATAAAAAAAACATATGATCACGCCCACCCAAGGGCACAAAAAATGAAGGAGGAATAGTATGGAAATGACAATTCAATCTGTAAACTTTGACGCCACAGAACAACTGAAATCTTTTGTTGAGAAGAAGGTAAAAAAACTGGAACGTTTTTCCGATGATATCATCCTGGCTGAGGTAATTCTGAAAGTGGTAAAACCGGAAACAGCCAACAACAAAGAGGCCGCGGTAAAGCTAAACATCAGACACAAAGAGGCGTTCGCCAGCAAGATTGCCAACACTTTCGAGGAGGCTGTCGATCTTTGTATGGTAGCACTGGAAAAACAGATCCAGAAAACAAAAGAAAAAAAGGATCGGTAATCCAAAAAACCGAATAAAAATTTTGGCATCAAAAAAAATATCACTACCTTTGCGACCGTTTCTCTCTCAATCTGGGGGAGGAGCGGTTAAAAGTAAGTAAATAAGCCTCTTTAGCTCAGTTGGCCAGAGCACGTGATTTGTAATCTCGGGGTCGTTGGTTCGAATCCGACAAGAGGCTCAAAAACATGAAGGGCAGTTACCAGAGTGGCCAAATGGGGCTGACTGTAACTCAGCTGGCTTACGCCTTCGGTGGTTCGAATCCATCACTGCCCACGGTTTCGATTTGATGATTTGATGATTTGCTGATTCGATCCAATCATCAGCTAGTTTGCTAATCAACACATCACCGAATCAGTTTTGCGGAAGTAGCTCAGTTGATAGAGCATTAGCCTTCCAAGCTGAGGGTCGCGGGTTTGAGTCCCGTCTTCCGCTCCAGTTATTGCCTATGTAGCTCAGTGGTAGAGCACTTCCTTGGTAAGGAAGAGGTCGCGGGTTCAACTCCCGCCATCGGCTCAACGACAGATCGCGCAATGCTTCATCAAGACAAAAGGCCGGGTGCCGGGTGTCTTGAGTTTCACTGTTTACAAACGAAAGAATCAGAAATACAATTTTTTATTTTACACTAATTAATAGGACATTTTATGGCAAAAGAACATTTTAACCGGACGAAACCGCATGTCAACATCGGCACAATCGGACACGTTGACCACGGTAAGACTACTTTAACAGCTGCTATTACAACTGTTTTGGCTAAGAAAGGATTCTCGGAACTCCGTTCGTTCGATTCCATCGACAACGCTCCCGAAGAAAAAGAAAGAGGTATCACTATCAACACCTCACACGTGGAATATCAGACGGAAGCTCGTCACTATGCGCACGTAGACTGTCCGGGTCACGCTGACTATGTGAAGAACATGGTTACCGGTGCTGCCCAGATGGACGGTGCCATCATCGTGGTGGCTGCCACCGACGGTCCCATGCCACAGACCCGCGAGCACATCCTGCTGGCCCGTCAGGTAAACGTACCCAAGCTGGTTGTCTTCATGAACAAGGTAGACCTGGTTGACGACGAAGAGATGCTGGAGCTGGTTGAAATGGAAATGCGTGAACTGCTCTCATTCTACAACTTCGACGGCGACAACACCCCGGTGATCCGCGGATCTGCTTTGGGTGGTTTGAACGGAGACGCGAAATGGGAAGATAAGATTATCGAGCTGATGGAAGCTGTTGACACATGGATTCCACTGCCTCCGCGTGATGTGGACAAACCGTTCCTGATGCCGGTGGAAGACGTATTCTCCATCACCGGTCGCGGTACCGTAGCCACAGGTCGTATTGAAACCGGAATCATCAAGACCGGTGAAGAAGTACAGATCATTGGTCTGGGTGCTGAAGGCAGGAAGTCAGTGGTTACCGGTGTGGAAATGTTCCGCAAGATCCTCGACGAAGGTCAGGCCGGTGACAACGTAGGTCTGTTGCTTCGTGGTATCGACAAGGACGAAATCAAGCGTGGTATGGTGATCTCTCACCCGGGTAAGGTGAAACCTCACTCCAAGTTCAAGGCTGAGGTCTATATCCTGAAGAAGGAAGAAGGTGGACGCCACACTCCTTTCCACAACAAATACCGTCCCCAGTTCTACATTCGTACCCTCGACGTAACCGGTGAAATCCAGTTGCCCGAAGGTGTAGAGATGGTAATGCCCGGTGACAACGTGACCATCGAGGTGGAACTGATCTACCCGGTAGCATGTAACGTAGGTCTTCGTTTCGCTATCCGCGAAGGGGGACGTACCGTGGGTGCCGGTCAGATCACTGAACTGATCGACTAATCTCTCCCTATTCCCCTGAAGGGGAACAGTGGGTGCTCATAGATAATCCTGCTCCAGACAGCCTCCCTTTCACAGGGAGGCTTGGAGGGGCAGGGAATACGGGTCTAGCTCAGTTGGTAGAGCACTGGTCTCCAAAACCAGGTGTCGGGAGTTCGAGTCTCTCGACCCGTGCACATACGATCCGAATTAAATGAAAAAAATAGTTGCATATCTCAGGGATGCTTATAACGAATTGGTTTATAAGGTATCCTGGCCATCCAAAGAAGAACTCTCCGGCAGTACGGTAATTGTATTGATTGCTTCCCTTATCATTGCCCTAATCGTGTTCGGAATGGATTCTTTATTTGAGTGGGTATTAAAACTCCTCTACGGTATTTTGTAATTTCTGAACAAAAGAGACTATGACTGAAGAGAGAAAAAAATGGTACGTATTGCGTTCCGTTAGTGGAAAAGAAAACAAAGTCAAAGAGTATCTTGAGTCAGAAATCAAAAAAACCGATTTAGGAAAGTACATTTCTCAAGTTCTCATCCCCACGGAAAAGACTTATACGGTCCGGAACGGAAAGAAAGTGATGAAAGAACGCGCTTATCTTCCCGGTTACGTACTCATTGAGGCTGAACTGACGGGTGAGGTGATTCACGAACTGAAGAATATCAATTACGTGGCTGGCTTTCTGCCCAACACCACTGACCCCCAGCCTTTGCGGGAGTCGGAAGTGAAACGCATCCTCGGTACGATGGATGAACTGGAAGAGGCCGGTGACGAGATGGATATGAAATACTACGTGGGTGAAAACGTGAAGGTGATCGGCGGTCCCTTCAGCAGCTTCTCCGGTGTAGTAGAAGAGGTGAACGACGAGAGAAAGAAACTCAAAGTGATGGTGAAGATCTTCGGGAGGAAACAGCTCCTGGAGCTGAGCTATATGCAAGTAGAGAAGGAATAGTCAGCAATTTGGTTACGCAGATTCTGTAAATTCTTCAATGTGTTTCGAAAACCGTAATTTATTAAAATCAAAAAAATGGCTAAAGAAGTTGCCGGACAACTAAAATTACAAATCAAAGGAGGAGCTGCAAATCCATCTCCCCCGGTAGGACCCGCATTGGGTTCCAAAGGGATCAACATCATGGAGTTTTGCAAGCAATTCAACGCCAGAACTCAGGACAAAGCCGGTAAAGTGTTGCCAGTGGTAATCAC
>JAEWRJ010000009.1 GCA_023460055.1 Bacillota bacterium
ACCCCGATCAGTTCAACGGCCAGGGGGCTTATGATCCCAAGCACAGCGGCAAATTTGAGACACTGGCCGGCATCTGCGAGACTGTTCGGGATAAGCATGAGAGCATCCTGGTATTCACCCAGTTCCGTGAGATGACAGAGCCGCTTTCTCGCTATATGGAAGAACTGTTTGGCCGCGGTGGGTTGGTGATTCATGGCGGGGTGGGGCCAAAAAAACGCGGCGAAATTGTAGAGCGGTTTAACAGCGAGTATGTCCCTTTTATGGCGCTGTCGCTGAAAGCGGGCGGCGTGGGGCTGAACCTGACCGCGGCGAACCATGTTGTGCATTTTGACCGCTGGTGGAATCCGGCGGTCGAGCAGCAGGCAACGGACCGCGCTTTCCGCATCGGGCAGACCAGGGACGTGATGGTCCACAAGTTTATTACAAGCGGAACGGTAGAAGAAAAGATCGACCTGATGATAGAATCAAAGCAGAAGCTCGCGGGGGACGTCATCGCCGCGAGCACAGGCGAAAACTGGGTGACGGAAATGTCGGACGCCCAGCTGATGGATCTTTTCCGTTTGGAGGGATGAAAAATGAGTTGGGGATACGGATACGGTGAATACAAATCGGTCGCGGAGCAGCGGGCAAAGGCACAAAAGCAATTGGCCAAGCTTCGCAAGAAAGATCCGGGCATCCAGCCGGTCGTGATCGAAGGAAGGAAAATTACGACAACGTGGTGGGGCAACAGCTGGTGCGAAAACTTCAAGCGGTACGCCGACTTTGAAAACCGCATCTCGCGCGGATCGGCTTACTGCAAAAACGGCTTTGTGTTCGATCTGCGCGTTGATGAGGGCCTTGTGTCAGCCCAGGTGCAGGGGACAAAGCTGTATCAGTCGAAAGTAAGCATCAAGAAGTTATCGGCAGACAAGTGGCAGGCGATCGCCGATGCCTGCGCCAACCGCATTGACAGCATGTCAGCGCTTGCGGAGGGTACCTTTCCAAAGGAGCTGGCCGATATCTTCATGAAGCAGGGAAGCGGGCTGTTTCCCACGCCCGGAGAAATCGGCTTCAGCTGTTCCTGCCCCGATCAGTACGGAGAACATATGTGCAAGCATATCGCGGCTGTGCTGTATGGGGTTGGCAACCGCCTGGATTCCGCCCCCCTGCTTCTGTTCAAGCTGCGCGGGATCGACCCTGGCGCGCTGATCAGAAAATCCGTGGAGGAAAAGATAGACAGCCTGCTAGCCAATGCCGGCAAGATGTCCGGCCGGGTGATCGATGAGCAGGATGCCCGGCGGCTGTTTGAGCTGTGAGAGCGTTGCTGACAGAAAATGCGGTATAATCCATCCATGGATTGCAAAAAGGAGGGAAAGAGTATGGCCAAGCTGGAAAAGCATCTGCGGGGAGATTTTCGCGGCCTTCTGATGAGCATTGAGGATGGCATACGCAAAGGCAGTGTCTCCGCGACGCTGGAGGACGGCAGCGATTACCAGGCGGGCGATACGCAGGTGGCGGTGCGCGTGTTTGAGCGGTACTCATGGCTGGGATCAAACCGCGTCAGCCTGTCGGTGACGCTGGCGGGCCGGGGCGATGAGCTGTTCCTTTCCGCCATCACTTCCGGCGGCAGCCAGGCTGTGTTTTTCAAGATCAACACCTGGGGCGAGGAAGCCTTTTTGGACGCGCTGCGGGGTATTGTGGAAGAATTCGGCAGATAAGGGAGAGGGACGCGATGCAGGATATATTGCTTGTTGTCGATATGCAAAATGACTTTATCGATGGCCCGCTTGGCAGCGGGGAGGCGCGCGCCATCGTCGGGCGGGCGGCCCACAAAATGCGCGGTTTTACGGGCCGGGTGATCACGACCAGGGATACCCATGGGGAAGATTATCTGGATACCCAGGAGGGGAAGAAGCTGCCCGTGCCGCACTGCGTGCGGGGCACGCCGGGCTGGCAGCTGCATCCCCTGATCGAGGCGGAGCGCCGGGAGGAACCGGTGGATAAGCACGTCTTCGGCTCGGCGGCGCTGGGGCAGGCGCTTTATGAGGAAAACAGGCGAGAACCCATCCGCAGCATTGAACTGATCGGGCTGTGCACCGATATCTGCGTGATATCAAACGCCTTGCTGCTGCGCGCCTTTCTGCCGGAAACGGAGATTATTGTCGACGCGTCCTGCTGCGCGGGCGTCACCCCGCAAAGTCACAGGACAGCGCTGGAGGCCATGAAGGCCTGCCAGGTGAGGATACAGAATGAATAAGGATTTGATCGAGTTTGACGCCGTGATCCGCAAGGCGGACGGCATCGACGGGGCCTATGTGGAGATCCCCTTTGACGTAAAGGCCGTATACGGCAAGGCGCGCGTACCTGTCAGCGCGGCCTTTGACGGCACACCCTATGAGGGCAGCCTGGTCAAGATGGGCACACCCTGCCATATCCTGGGGATCAGGAAGGATATCCGCGCGGCTATCGGGAAGCAGCCGGGCGATACGGTGCGCGTTACGCTTCGTCCGAGGGAGAAAGTAGGCCCGCAGCCGGGTTCCGAGGGGATCGACCGCTATATCGCCGAGTTTTCCCCGGACAGGCAAAAGAGGATGCGGGAGATGCGCGCGCTGGTCCGCAGGCTGGTACCGGACGCGGAGGAGGCGATCGCCTGGGGCATGCCCACCTTCCGGGTGAAGAAGAAAAATGTGTTCCACTTTTCGGCGGCCAAGAATCACCTGGGTTTGTATCCCGGTCCGGATGCCCTGGTCTTTGTCAGGGATGATATTGAAGGCCGCTATACGTACACCAAAGGCAGCCTCCATCTGCCCTGGGATGAGGATATCCCGGAGGATCTGATCAGGAAGCTGCTCGTGTATACTATAGCTGAAGGGATCAAATAAGCAGGGTGAGTTGTAAAATGAGTTGCCCATAAAAAGTGATCCATTAAGGGATCAAACCAGTTATGCTTAGTGTTGAAGACAAAAGCGACTGGAGAGAATCAAAATGGATCAGAAGAAGCATAACACAGG
>JAEWRJ010000010.1 GCA_023460055.1 Bacillota bacterium
GGGCACTGTTGACGGCGTCCCCTTTGAAGGCGGCAAGGCCGAAGATCAGCGCCTGGAGCTTGGCAGCAATTCTTTTATCCCCGGGTTTGAAGAGCAGGTGATCGGCATGGAGGTCGGCCAGGAAAAAGACCTGAATGTCACCTTCCCCGCCGAGTATCACGCCGAGGAGCTGGCCGGCAGGCCTGCTGTGTTCCATGTGAAGCTGAACAGCATCACCGAGCGCGTGAAGCCTGAACTGGATGACGAGTTTGCCGCGGATGTCTCACCCTATGCCACGTTTACCGAGTATAAGGAGAGCATCGTCAAGGAGCTGACCGAGCTGCGCGACCGCAACGCGGACGTGACACTTGAGAATGATCTGGTGCAGCAGGCTGTGGATCAGGCGGATTGCGATATCCCCGACGCCATGGTCAA
The DNA here is from genome assembly GCA_023460055.1 of Bacillota bacterium. Classification (GTDB taxonomy): domain Bacteria; phylum Bacillota; class Clostridia; order Christensenellales; family Aristaeellaceae; genus UBA1038. Next base: position 415 of record JAEWRJ010000010.1, read on the forward strand.
GGATGAACTGGAGAACACCTACCGCAACTGGCGTATGCGCCTGGCCTACCAGGGCATCAGCGCGGAAGACTTCTTGCGCTACACCGGCCAGACCGAGGAGCAGGTGCGCGAGATGATGAAGCCCGAGGCGGCAAACAGCGTCAAGACCCAGCTGGTACTGGACGCGATCGCCAAGGCCGAGAGCTTTGAGCCCGCCCAGGAAGCCATCGATCATGAGATCACGGAACACGCCAAGCAGATGAACCGCGAAGCCGACAAATACAAGGAAGGCCTCAACGAGCGCCAGCTTGCCTACTATAAGGATCTGGCAACCTCCCGCATGGTCATCAACCTCTTGAAGGAGACGGCGCAGATCTCCCTGCACGAGGGTCCTTCCCACGATGATGAGGCCATCGACGTGGAAGAGATCGCGCAGAAGGTGGAAGAAGCTCTGTCCGAGGATGACGCTGGGGAGGCACCGGCCAGTCAGGAAACCGGGAAAACCGCAAAGCCGCGCGCCAGGAAGTCGGCGGCAAAGAGTGAAGAGAAGGCGGAGGGAGAAGAGTAATCCATCCCCCAAGACAGGAGACAATGATCATGAACAACTCAAATTATATGATTCCTTATGTGATCGAGCGCAGCGGAAGCGGCGAGCGTTCCTACGATATATACTCCCGGCTCCTGAAGGACAGGATCGTCTTTCTCTCAGGTCAGGTGGAGGATGAAATGGCCAATGCCATCGTCGCCCAGCTCCTGTTCCTTGAGATGGATAACCCGGATGCGGATATATCCCTGTACATCAACAGCCCCGGCGGCTCTGTTACCGCGGGGATGGCGATCTACGACACCATGCAGTACATCAAGGCTCCTGTCCGCACAGTGTGCGTAGGCATGGCTGCCTCTATGGGCGCATTCCTGCTGATGGCAGGCGAGAAGGGCAAGCGTATGGCGCTTCCCAATGCCGAGGTGATGATCCACCAGCCCTCAGGCGGCGCTCAGGGCCAGGCCACGGATGTGAGCATCCGGGCGGAATGGCTGCTTCGCACCAAGAAAAAAATGAATGAAATGATGGCCGAAATGACCGGACAGAGCGTTGAAAAGGTAACGGCGGACGCGGAACGCGATTACTTCATGTCTGCCCAGGAGGCGCTCAATTACGGTATTGTCGATCAGATCTATGACCCCCGAAAAAAGGATGAGGTGAAGGATGCCTAAAGGACCGGGCGAGCAGCAAAAACAGCACAGCTGCAGCTTTTGCGGCAAGCCGCAAACCCAGGTGGAGCGACTGATCGAAGGACCCGGCGTGTATATCTGCGATGAGTGTGTCGCACTGTGCTCTGATATATTAAGCGATCTGCCAAAGGACGCGAAAAAGCGCCTGAGCGGCGGTGATAAGCTGATGAAGCCCGCGCAGATCAAAAAAACGCTTGACGAGTACGTGATCGGGCAGGAGCACGCCAAGCGCGCTCTGTGTGTCGCGGTGTATAACCACTATAAGCGCATCCGAAGCAATTCTGACAAGAATGATGTAGAGCTTCAGAAGTCCAATGTTCTGCTGGTTGGCCCCACTGGCTCCGGTAAAACCTATCTGGCCCAGTCTCTGGCGCGGATATTGCAGGTGCCCTTTGCCATCGCGGACGCCACCTCTCTGACCGAGGCCGGCTATGTCGGCGAGGACGTTGAAAACATCCTACTGCGCCTGATCCAGGCGGCGGATGGGGACATCAAGGCAGCCGAACGCGGCATTATCTACATCGACGAGGTGGACAAGATCGCCAGAAAAAGCGAGAATGTCTCCATCACGCGCGATGTATCAGGCGAGGGTGTGCAGCAGGCTCTGCTGAAGATCGTTGAAGGCACGGTAGCCAATGTGCCGCCGCAGGGCGGTCGCAAGCATCCCCAGGCCGAGATGCTGCATATCGATACGACCAACATCCTGTTCATCGTGGGCGGCGCTTTTGACGGGCTGGAGAACATCATTTCCGCCCGCATGGGCAACAGAACCCTGGGGTTCGGGGCGGAGATCGAATCGAAGGATGATAAGCAGCTGGGACGCGTGCTGTCAAACCTCAGGCCGGATGATCTGGTCAAGTTCGGCCTGATCCCTGAGCTGGTGGGCCGCCTGCCTGTGATACTGACCCTGGATAACCTGGACGAGGATGCGATGATCCGCATCCTGACCGAGCCGAAAAACGCTCTGGTCAAGCAGTATCAGCGCCTGTTTGAGCTGGATCACGTGGACCTGCGGTTTACGGATGATGCCCTCAAGGCCATCGCGCGCGAAGCCATCGGCCGCAAGACAGGCGCCCGGGGCCTGCGCTCCATCATCGAGCGCGCGCTTCTGGATACCATGTTTGAAATACCGGGCGAAAGCGATGTCCGCAGCTGCAAGGTGACCCGCGAGGTGATTACCGAAGGCGCCAAGCCCGAACTGATCCGCGAGGTTACCCGCGCCAAGAAGCGCGGCGCTGTGCCGGACATTTCAGACGAGCTGGCGACGGACGCGTCCTAAGCCGCATTAGAACATTCAGACGGAATATGACTGCCTCTTCCCGCTCATATACGCGAGAAGAGGCCTTTTGACAGGAGGACCTATGGCAAAAACGAAAAACGAACAGGGCTTTGAGACCCTGCCGCTGATGCCCCTTCGGGGGATGATTCTCTTCCCGCACGCGACGATGGATCTGGATGTTGGGCGCGAGCAGAGCATCAAGGCGGTGGAGAAAGCGATGGAGTCAGACCAGCGCATCTTTGTTGTCCCGCAGAAAAATATGAATGTTGAGGATCCAAAGCAGGGCGATATGAACCCCGTGGGCACCATTGCCCGCATCAGGCAGGTGCTGCATATCACGGGCAGCATGCTGCGGGTGCTGGTGGAAGGGGAGCAGCGGGCGGAGCTTCAGAAGACGGCCGTGTCCCAGGATGCCTGGGTGGCCTGGGTGAAACCCGTAGCCCCCCTGGCACAGGAGGATATCACGCCGGAGCTGGCGGCCTCCGTACGCGTGGCGCAGGAGTATTTCAAGGAGTTCGCCGAATCCAGCCAGCGTGTGTCGCCCGAGGCGCAGCGCACCATCCGCGAGGTCACAAACCCCGATGAGCTGGTGGATGTAATCGCGGGCAACGCGATCAGCCGGACTGATGAAAAAGAGGCGCTGCTCAATATACTTGATCCCTCGGAACGGCTGGAGGCCCTGTCCGTAGCCCTTCTCAAGGAAGCGCGCTTCGCGGGTCTTGAGCGCATGGTGCAGCTGCGCATCCGCATGCAGATGGATAAGAATCAGAAAGATTACTATCTGCGTGAGCAGATGCGGGTGATTCAGGAGGAGCTTGGAGAGGAAGAAGAAGAGGATATCGACAACTACCGCAAGCGCCTGGAGAAGACGCCGCTTAACGCGGAAGCGAAGGAAAAAGCGGAGAAAGAAATCGATCGCCTCAGCCGCATGCAGGCCGGAACACCGGAAAGCACGGTGTCTGAAAACTATCTGGACTGGCTGTTTGATCTGCCCTGGGACAAGTATACCAAGGACAATCTGAAGCTCGACCGTGCCCGGAAGACCCTGGACCAGGACCACTTCGGCATGGAAAAAGTGAAGGAGCGTATCATAGACTTTCTGGCCGTGCTGGGCCTGAGGCAACGCACCGACAAGGATGCCGCCATGCGGGGGCCGGTGCTGTGCTTTGTCGGACCGCCCGGGGTTGGCAAGACGTCCATCGTCAAGGCGGTCGCCAAGGCGATGGGCCGAAAGTTTGTACAAATGTCGCTTGGCGGGGTGAGGGACGAGTCGGAGATATTCGGCCACAGGCGTACCTATATCGGCGCGATGCCCGGTCATGTGGTGAACGGGCTCAAGCGCGCCGGCAGCATGAACCCCGTGTTCCTCTTTGACGAGATCGACAAAATGGGCAATGACTACCGCGGAGATCCGGCCAGCGCGATGCTGGAGGTGCTGGACAGCGAGCAGAACATGCACTTCCGTGACCATTATCTGGATGTGCCGCTGGATCTGTCGCGCGTGATGTTTGTGACCACGGCCAATACCCGTGAAACCATCCCGGCACCCCTTCTTGACCGCATGGAGATCATTGAGGTGCCCAGCTACACCGAGGAGGAAAAGCTGCAGATCGCCAAGCGCCACCTGATGAAAAAACAGCTTGTGGAAAACGGCCTTGATCCTAAAAAAGCAAAGGTGACAGAGGACGCGCTCCGTTTTGTGATCGAAGGCTATACCCGCGAGGCCGGCGTGCGCACGCTGTCGCGGATGCTCGCGACGCTGGCACGCAAGGCGGCTGTTTATATGCTGGACCAAGACACTGATACCGTGAGGATCGACCGGAAGACAGCCCGGGAGTACCTCGGAGCGGAGCGTTACCTGCGCGATCAGCCTCAGGCGGATCCCCTTGTCGGCATTGTCAACGGCCTGGCTTACACCGAGGTGGGCGGCGAGATGCTGCAGGTGGAATGCATGGCTATGCCCGGCACAGGCAAGCTGACCCTGACAGGAAGCCTGGGCGATGTGATGAAGGAGTCCGCTCAGGCAGCACTGTCCTGGGTGCGCGCCCACTGCAAGGAATACGGCCTGGCGGATGATTTCCATACGAAGATCGATATCCATGTCCATGTGCCGGAGGGAGCGGTGCCCAAGGACGGGCCTTCGGCGGGCGTAACGATGGCGACCGCGTTGCTTTCAGCCGTGAGCGGGCGCAGGGTCCGCTCAGACCTGGCCATGACAGGTGAGATCACGCTGGCCGGCCGCGTGCTGCCCATCGGGGGCGTGAAAGAAAAGACCCTCGCGGCCTACCGCGCCGGCATCAAGTACCTGATACTGCCCAGAGAGAATGGCAAGGATGTCGGAGAACTGCCAGGCTATATCCGCGATCACTTTAACATCGATTACGTGGATACCATCGACCGGGTGGCAGCCCTTGCCCTGATGGAGGATTAATGGAGATCAAGAGCGCGAAATTCATCACCAGCATGGCATCCTATGGTGCCTTCTCCGGGAAGGGCCTGCCTCAGATCGCGATGGCCGGGCGCAGCAATGTGGGCAAGTCCACGCTGATCAATTCGCTGTGCCGCAGCAAGAATCTGGCAAAGACCTCGGCGACGCCCGGCAAGACAAGGCTGATCAATGTGTTCCTGCTCAACGATAACCTCCATCTGATCGATCTTCCCGGCTATGGCTACGCCAAGGTAGCCAAGCAGGAGAAGGAAAAGTGGGGAGAGCGCATGGGCAGCTTTTTCGCCGGCAACGACCTGCTGCGCGTGGTTGTGCAGCTGGTGGATATACGCCATGAGCCATCCAGGGAGGATGTGCAGATGGTCGGCTTCCTTCGGCAGGCGAACCTCCCCTTCATTACGGTGGTGACAAAGGCGGATAAGATATCCAGGGCCGCCCGTGCGCGGCATCTCATGCCGATCGCTCTGGCGCTGCAGGTGCAGCCCTTTGATATGATCCCCTGGTCGTCAGAAACCGGTGAGGGCAGGGAAGCGCTGATAGCGGCGCTTGAGAGCTATCTGTAGTGCCGGGGGAGCCGTTTGCGCGGCTCCTCTTTTATGTTATAATGCCTGTATACAAGACCAGATAAGGGAGGCACACAGATGATACATGTGGAGATAGTCAAGCCTGCCCCAGGTACGATTGGGCCCTTTATCCGTCTGCCGGACGCTGTCTACCGCGGGGATCCCAACCATGTAGCGATGTCCCGGCGCGAGCTGGTCAAGCTCTTGACCGGCAAGGACAATGAGCTGTTTTCCCAGGGTATCCAGCGCTTTTTCCTGGCCTATGATGATGACAAGCCCGTTGCCCGTGTTCTGGCAGGTATAGATCTGCGGCGCAACGCGCAGACCGGGCTTCATGAAGGCTATTTCAGCTTGTTTGAAAGCTATGATAACATCGATTATGCCCGCGCTGTGCTGGACGCTGCCTCGGCTTTCCTCAAGGAGCATGGGATCACAGCGATGTATGGCCCTGTCGCCCCCTATTATACCGACCTGACGCGGGGCCTTCTGGTGGAAGGCTTTGATGGCCCGCCGGTGCTGTTCAATCCCTATAACCCGCCCTATTACGCAGAACTGCTCCGGGAGTACGGCTTTGAGAAGGAACGGGATTATCTGGCTTACATGATGGACAGTGAGGATATGCAGTCTGCCGAGCGCTTCGCGCCCCTGTATGAGCGGGTGCAGCAGCGCTTCGGTTTCCGTGTGCGCAACCTTGACCTGAACAAGCAAAGCCTGCCGCATGTCGCGCAGGACATCGCCTCAGTCATCGCGGAGGCAGCACCTGAGGAGCCGGGGCAGTACCTGCCCACGGGGGATGATATGCTCTCCCTGCTCAAGCGCATCAAGCGGGTCTACCGGCCGGAGCTTGCCGTGATGGCCTATGCTGGTTCACGGCCTATCGGGGTGATGATTGCCATCCCGGATTACAACAGGGTGCTGAAGGCGCGGCGGGGAAGAAACGACCCTGTCAGCCTTCTCCTTGGAGAGTTTGAGCGCAGCCGCATCGACACGGCACGCTGTCCGATGCAGTATGTGGTGCCTGATTTCCAGAACAAGGCTGTCAACGCCGCCATGCTGTATCAGGCATGGCAGGGTGCCAAGCGCCTGCGAATCCGCCGCATCGAGGGCTCCACGGTTGATGAGACCCATCTGGCAAGCGTCAATAACAGTTCGATCGCGGGGGGAAAGCGTTACAGGGCATACAGAATGTATAGCAAAAGTATCTAAAACGCGCGTTTATCTTCCAAACCGATAAAGTGCTTGAATCTTCCGCGGTGCCGTGGTATAGTACAAGCTGTTGATTTTAACGAGGGGGTTATTCCATGTCCACTGTTCAAATGATTTTTAACATCCTGATGGTGTTGGCTTCCATTGTATTGATCGTCTCTGTTTTGATGCAAAAGGGCGATGAGGGCGGTATGGGCGCCATCATGGGCGGCAGCGGGGCGGAAAGCTTCCTGGGCCGCAACAAGGCCAAGACCATGCAGGGCCGCCTGGCTTTGCTTACCAAGGTATCCGCGGGAGCTTTTGTACTGCTGGCCCTGGTCATGATTTTCCTCAACTGATCCATCAGGGGCGATGACATCCATGGGCATGGATGATGGGCTGATCGCCTGTCGGTTTCATGTGCTCGCAAGTCACCGCGGCGGATGATATTCAAAGGGCTCCGTCCCTGCGAATCCCCAGAGAGTGTGTTGAAGATCCGGCTGGCGCATCGCGTCAGCCTTTTTTTAAGGAGACAGCTTGATCGTATTGACCGTCACCAACCTGAAAAAATCCTTTGGCGTTGAAGCAGTGCTGGAGGATATCAATCTGTCGCTTGCCCAGGGGGAGCGGATGGGTCTGGTTGGCGTGAACGGGAGCGGCAAGACAACCCTTCTGCGCATCCTCAGCGGCCAGCTGAGTGCCGATGAAGGCACCATTGCCATGCAAAAGGGTATGGTGATGGGGTATCTTCAGCAGCGCTATGAGCCGGAGGAAGGCAGCACGGTACTGGATGAAATGATGGAGGTCTACGCTCCTCTGCTGAAAGTAGAGTCCAGGCTGCGCGATATCGAGCTTGAGATGGCCTCAGCCGGGGAAGCGGACCTGGTCCGCCTGGGGGATGAATACGCCAGATTGCACGAACGCTTTGAGCGGGAGGAAGGCTACGCGATCCGCTCCAGGGTCCAGGGCGTCCTGCAGGGGCTGGGCTTTTCAAAGGAACAGCAAGCCCAGCAGGCGATGCTTCTGTCGGGGGGAGAACTGACCCGTCTTACACTGGGCCGGCTGCTGCTGCAAAAGCCTGATCTGCTGCTGCTTGACGAGCCGACGAACCACCTGGATCTGCAGGCTCTGCAGTGGCTGGAAAACTACCTCAAGGAGTATACCGGAGCTGTGCTTGTGGTCTCGCATGACCGTTACTTTTTGGACAGTGTCTGCACCGCGATGGTCGAGATACTCTTTGGCGTGTCAGAGCAGTACAAGGGCAACTATTCCCGCTACATCGAGCAGCGGCAGGAGAGGTTCCTGACGCGCATACGCGCGTGGGAGCAGCAGCAAAAAGAAATCGAGCGCCAGAAAGCCATCATCGCCCGCTACCGCAGCTTCAACCGTGAAAAATCGATCCGCGCGGCTGAAAGCCGTGAAAAAGCGCTTGAACGGATGGAACTTGTAGACAAGCCCGTGGAGGAAAGGCAGGTGCGCTTCAGTTTTACGGCAGGCGCGCGCATGGGGGAAGAAGCCCTGAAGATTGAGGGGCTGTCAAAGTCCTTCGGCTCGCGCTGTCTGTTCCGAGAAGCGGAGATATTGATCCGCTCCGGCGAGCGGATCGCCCTGATCGGAGCCAACGGCGTTGGCAAGTCTACGTTGCTGGAGATTCTGATGGGTTATCTGTCCCCGGATACCGGCTCCTTCCGCTTCGGGTCCAATGCCGATATAGGCTATTATGATCAGAAACAGCAATCACTTCATATGGAAAAGACCGTTTTGCGCGAGGTGTGGGATGATTTTCCCAGGCTCCTGCAGCATGAGGTGCGCGGCGCTCTGGGTTTGTTCCTGTTTTCCGGCGATGATGTGTACAAGCCAGTCAGCGCCTTGTCGGGCGGTGAAAAAGCGCGGGTGGCGCTGACCAAGCTGATGCTGCGGCGAAAAAACTTTCTTGTGCTGGATGAACCCACCAATCACCTTGACAGCGACTCCCGGGAGGCGCTGGAGGACGCGCTTGATGGTTTTGAAGGGACGATTCTGGCGGTATCCCATGACCGCTACTTTATCAACCGCTTTGCCACTCGTGTGCTGGTGCTCACGCCCGAAGGCCTTGAAAGCTATGAGGGCAACTATGACGCTTACCTGGCGGAGCTAAACAGGCTCTCAGGCGCGGAAACGGCTTTGGATGAAGGGCTGACCAGAACGGAAGCCGTAAAGCAGAGGCGCCGGGCAAGAGTTGAGCAAGAAAAGTATGAGGCGCTCAAGCGGGCTGTCGCCGCGGCGGAGCAGGCAGTAATGCGCGCGGAGGAAAATCTGAAGCGGCTGGAAGCCCTCGCCGCGACGCCTGAGGTCTATGCCGACCCGGAAGCATCCCGCCGCAACGCGCTGTCTATCCGTCAGGCCAAGCAGCAGGCGGAGGAAAGCTACGCGGGGTGGGAAGCGGCGGAGTCGGCCCTGGCTGATTTTGACAATCAGGAAACTTGATTGTTCTTTAAGCAGAACATGCATAAATTGTCGCCGGAAAGGGCTTGACAGGGCATATTTTGCATACTACAATACCCACATCAAGCGGAAGCGTAGGGAAGGAGGCTCGCCATCATGAAACTGAAGGCCATGGGTATGTCAATGATGATGCGCAGCTTCACACCGCGCTTATTGCGTCGCGCCGCTTGATCATTGCCATTTGATCGCAAGCCCGCTTCCCTTAAGTGCGAAGCGGGCTTTTTTATACACAAATGTGAGGGGATAACGTGATAGAACAGCCGCTGATCCAGATAAGGGAATTGTCCAAGGTATACAGCACGCCGGAGGGTGAGGTCGTAGCGCTCGACCGAGTCAGCATGGATGTGCGAAAGGGCGAAATCTATGGCGTCATCGGCATGAGCGGGGCAGGAAAGTCGACACTGATCCGCTGCATCAACCGGCTTGATGTGCCCACGGGCGGCGAAGTGCTCTACCGCGGGCAGGATGTCCTTAAGATGAGCAGGCCTGATCTGCTCAAGCTCCGCCGGAAGGTGAGCATGATCTTTCAGCAGTTCAACCTCCTGATGCAGCGCACCGTCGGAGAAAATGTGCGCTACCCCCTTGAAATTGCTGGATTGCCCCGCCGGGAGGCGGACAAGCGGGTGATGGAATTGCTTGAGATCGTCGGCCTGCAGGACAGGGCGAAGGCCTATCCGGCACAGCTGTCCGGCGGCCAGCGTCAAAGAGTCGCCATCGCCAGGGCTCTGGCAAGCCAGCCCGAGGTGCTGCTCAGCGATGAGGCCACCAGCGCGTTGGATCCCATGACCACGCAAGCCATCCTGAATCTCCTCAAGGACATCAACCGCCGCCTTGGCATCACGGTGATCCTCATCACCCATGAGATGGCCGTGATCCGCCAGATCTGCGATCGTGTCACCATCCTGGACGGAGGCCGTATCGCGGAAGAAGGCACGGTGGATGAGGTCTTCATGCACACCAGGTCGGAGGCGGGCCGCAGGCTGTTTGGCAACGCGCCTCAGGTACCCGAAGAGGAACCCCAGGGCCCGGCGATCCGCCTGGTGTTTGACGGCTCCTCGGTGGACAGACCCATCATTGCCACCGCGGTGAAGGAGCTGGGCATCATGATTAACATCCTTTCGGCAGACATGAAGCAGATCGGCGGCAAGACCTATGGCCAGATGCTGATCCGCATGCCGCAGGAGGAAGACATCAGGCGAAGGCTTTCGGATTTCCTGGTACAGGAGAATATCGCGTTTAAGGAGGTGAATATCAAATGAGTCAGGCGCAATGGGCGAATCTTCTGCTGGGCGGTCTGTGGGACACTCTCTACATGACCATCCCCTCTACCTTGTTGGCCTATCTCGTTGGTATGCCGCTTGGCATTCTCTTTGTCGTCACCGGCAAGGAGCATATCATGTCCCGCCCGCGGCTGAACGCCGGCCTTGGCGTTATCATCAACTTCCTGCGTTCCATTCCCTTTATCATTCTTCTGGCGATGCTGATCCCCATTACCCGCATCGTCATGGGCTCTGGCATCGGCACCAGAAGCCTGATCTTTCCCCTTGTGATCAGCGCCTTCCCCTTTGTGGCCCGCATGGTGGAGGGGAGCCTCAATGAAGTTGACCGCGGCGTTATCGAAGCGGCCCAGTCTATGGGGTCGACTACAGGGCAAATCATCTTTAAGGTGCTGCTCCCTGAAGCCCTTCCCTCTCTCATAAGCGGCGCGGCCATCGTCACCGTCACTATTCTGGGTTACACAGCTATGGCATCGGCAGCGGGCGGCGGCGGCCTGGGGTCCATCGCCATCACCAAGGGTCTTAACGTACGAAAGATGGATATCATGTATGCGGCCTCCATCACGCTGGTCGCCCTGGTTCAGATCATCACCATCGCCGGCAACAGAGCCACCCGGAAAATCGATCACCGCAAACGCTGAGCGTTTTAATTGAAAGGAGCATCCCATGAAAAAGCTTATCGCATTAGCACTCGTCCTGGTCCTGTCCCTGACCCTTGCCTCCGCCCTTGCCGAAAATAAAAAGATCGTGATCGGCGCGACACCCAGCCCCCACGTGATCATCCTTGAGCAAATCGTGGAAGATTTGAAAGCCTTGGGTTATGACCTGGAAATCCAGACTTTCACCGAATACCCCATCCCCAACCCCGCCACGGCGGCCAAGGAGCTGGATGCCAACTATTTCCAGCACCTGCCCTACCTGAATGCTTACAATACAGCGGTGCCGAAGTCTGAACAGCTCGTGGCCGTTATTCCCGTGCATTATGAGCCTTACGGCCTTTATGCAGGCACTAAGGCAAGCCTTGATGAGCTGGCCGCAGGCGACAGCATCGCCATCACCAATGACCCCTCCAATGAGACCCGTGCCCTGCTCCTTTTGCAGGATGCCGGCTTGATCACGCTGCCCGAAGGCACCAACGCTGACAGCACGCTGACGGTCCTGGATATCGTTAGCAACCCCAAGAATCTGAACATTATAGAGCTGAACGCTGAGCTGATCCCCTCTACTTTGGGTGATGTAGCCTTTGCAGTGATCAACGGCAACTATGCCATCAGCGCCGGCCTCAGCCCTGCTGAAGACGCGCTGTTCCTGGAGCCGGCTGATGGCGAAGCCGGCATCACATACACCAACTACATTGTAGTGCGCGTGGAGGATGCGGAAGCGGATTTCGTTCAGGCACTCCGCAAGGTGCTTTATACCCAGAAGGTGAAGGACTTTATCTTGAGCTACGAAGACTTCAAAGGCGGCGTCATTCCGACCTTCGAGATCGGCGAGTAATATCCGGTCGGTGCCAGCAAAAAAGAGCCGTAAGGCTCTTTTTTGTCTGTTCTTCGGCTAATGCTGATGTCAAACGTAAATGCATCGTTGCATTTACGTTTGACATCAGCATTATTCTTCGATATATGCTTTGTTTTTTCTAAGCAATCCCTGAAGCTCGCGTATATCTACATCGGCCGCCACGCCGCCTTTGCTGACAGACAGAAAAGCTGCTGTGCCGGCTGCCTGGCCCAGGGAGCCGGCAACCGGAGTGACGCGCATGGAGGCCTGGGCATTGAAATCCGCAGAGATGCATCGGCCTGTGACAAGCAGGTTATCCAGATTGTCAGACAGCATAACTTCGTAGGGTATGTCATAGTACGCCCGGCCGGTTTTGCCCGCGATATCCTGCGTGTGTGTTCCTTCGCCCAAAGGGTTGTGGATGTCAACAGGGTAACCGCAGTGAGCTACGGAACTTTCAAAACGCCGGGCGGAAAGAACATCATCGCTTGTCAGCCGGTAGCGTCCGATCAGCTGACGTGAGCCGCGTACTCCAATTCTAGGTCCGGTAGACATGAGTGCAGCCTGTTCAAAGCCAGGCACATGTACGGTTAAAAAGCGGTGAAGCTGTTCCGCCTGCCTGCGGCCTTCCATTTCAGCTAATGAGAGGCTGGACGCGCTGCTGGCATCAAAGCCCGTTACCCTGGTGGTATTGACAATGAACTCCCCCGGCAGGGAGGTTTCAAACATCAGTAGATTTTCTCGCGGGATGTCAAGTTCTCCTCTCGCCTTGGCTTCACCGAATGCTGAGGCGAAGCCGGCTATGCTGAGGGGCTCGCCGCTTGTCAGGAGGATTGGATCGACTGTCGGAAACTCTTCCGGGTTGCTTAGGATATGAACGATCAGCCTGCTTCTGTCTACGCCTGCATAGCGCATCTTCATGGTCATGGGCTGCGCTGCGCTGTCGCCGGGTCGGCCGATAACGCTGGCGGCTCCCGCCCGGTGCATCAGGTCGCCGTCGCCCGTCGCGTCTATAAAAACTGCGGAGCGAACGGTATGAAGTCCGCCTTTGCCGCTGAGCACGAGTTCTTTTATGCGCCGCTGTTCCACCCGCGCGTCTGCCACCGTGGTGTGAAAGAGTGCTTGGGCGCCGGAATTGATGAGCATCTCATCCAACACCCGCTTCAAAGGTTCGGAGCGGAAGGGGGTTACGAAGCTGACGAACTTGGTCGTGTCTCTGACATGACCCTTTGAGCCGCCTTTTATGATCAAACGATCCACGACCTCTTGCATAAAGCCGTGAATGACTTGCTTCTCGCCTGCGAAAAAACCCATCATCGGGCCAACACCGGCATTGGTCAAGGTGCCGCCCATAAAGCCGAATTGCTCAACGACTAAGGTTTTAGCGCCCAGGCGCGCGGCTGCGATGGCTGCCATGCTTCCGCTGACGCCGCCGCCGGCAACGATCACGTCATAAGCTTCACTGGGGGTCTTCGGCATCAGTAGCAGCCCTTCCGTTCTTCAAAGTGGGTGGGAGCGTTCAGCAGCTCGCCTCCGTCTTTAAGCCACTGCGCCTGGTGCTCGATCAGCTGGTTGAGGGTGACGGAGGGATAGCCGAACAGCTCAAAGCAGCGATCGGCATTATTCAAATACGCGCTGTCGCTCTCCTTGCCTTCAAACCGGACGGTCTTGTTAAACAGGCGTCCGAAGTATCCGGCTGTATTGCGGACGGAGACTGTCTCCGGCCCGGTTACGTTGAGGATGGCAGGCTCAGTGGTGCAGTACAATATTGACCGGATAGCGACCTCATTGGCGTAGCCCTGCCAGACGCAGTTAAAGTTGCCCGTCGTCAGATCGATGGGCTGGTCCGCCATCACCCTTCTGGCAATGTCGCTCAGCACACCATATCGCAGGTCAACCGCGTAGTTGAGCCTGTACATCAGCACTTTGGTATCAAAGCGGCGGGCGGCGTTCTCAAACACGCGCTCGCGGCCCAGGGTACTCATGGCATATTCGCCGATGGGCACCGGCTTAACGCGCTCCGTGCAGCCCCCGCTGGTAACGGGCACCTGAGGATAGATGTTGCCGGACGAAAAAACAACGATGTTAGCGCCCTTGAAGCGCCTTGTCACCAAGGTGGGCAGGGAGACATTCATCTCCCAGGTGGCGGCTTCATTGCCGTCGGTGCCAAACTTGCGGCCGGCCATATAGATGATATTGCTGATATCGGGAAGCCGGGCCATTGCCCCCTTTGACAGAAGGTCAAGGCTGATGACGCTGATTCCCGCCTGAATCAGACGGGACTTGACGGCTTCGTCTGAAAAGCGAGATACGGCGTAGATTGTCTTTTTGATGCCGGCCTTCTCACATGCCTTGGCGGCAAGCAGGGCGAGGGTGGGGCCCATCTTTCCGCCCGCTCCCAATATACCGATGCTGCCCTTGATTTTTATAATGTCTTCAATCAGCGCGGCTGAAGGCTCGGTCAGCATAGCCTCCAGCAGTTCATTGTTCCAGTTCAAGTGCGATGCTCCTTCTGGTTCAGTCATCCTTGCCGCGGCAAAGGTAGGACAGCATGAGATCGATGGTGTGTTGTTTTCTCTCGTTCAGGGTCGTTTCATCCTCAATATCCTGCTCAAACAGGCGGGGAAGCGTAAACCGGTTTGAAAAATTGGCAAAGCAGATCATGTTGAGCGTGATTACCGTCTGAGCGGGATCGACATTGCTCTTAAACATTCCCTGCTCAATGCCTGACCGGATCCGATCTTTGATTACCTGCAGGCTTTTGCGGCGCAGGGTCTCAGCGGGAAGTTCCCCCAGGCAGCTGGCGTGCGACAGGTTTTCACGCATGACCAGACTGACAAAGTTTGGGTTGTTTCGAAGAAAATCAAAGTATCCACTGATGATAGCCCGGATCAGTTCCGCTCCCTGCAGGTCGGTTTGGGTAAGAGCCAGTTCGACATCCTCAATGCGCTTGTATACGGAAAAGAGCACCTGCTTATACAGGTTTTCCTTGCTTTCGAAGTACTCGTAGATCATGCGCTTGTTTATGTTGGCCATCTTCGCGATCTCATCGATGCGCGCGCCGTAAAAGCCCTTTTCGGCAAAGCTGTCTTCCGCGGCCTTCAGGATATCATTGCTGGATTTTGCGGCGTTTCTTTCCCTTTTTTCCTTTGCCATCTTTACTTCCTCTGTTCAAATCGCGTTTCTTGTATCTTGTAGTAAATCTTCCGATTCGTCAACTATCCTTTGACCGACCCGATCATAACCCCCTGAACGAAATAGCGCTGCACGAAGGGATAAATAATCATCACGGGGATCATGGTGATGAAGATGACCGCGTTTTTCAGTGAGGTCGGGGTAAAAGCAGATGTTGTTACCATATTGGAGATCGAAGAAGTTTCATCGAGCAGCATGTCCTTGAGGACCAGCTGGATGGGATACATCGACTGATCGTTGAGATAGAGGAAGGGCAGTACATAGCTGTTCCAGTGGCCCATGAAATAGAACAAGCCGATGGAGGCCAGAGATGCCTTTGATAGGGGAACATACAGCTGCCAGAGGATACGGTATTCGCTGGCTCCGTCTATGACAGCAGATTCATAGATCGCGCTTGGAAGCGAGCGGAAGAAACTCATCAATATCAGGAGTTCTATCGTCCAGATGGCGTTGGGTAGCAGCAGCGACCAGATGGTGTTGATCATGCCAAGCGTCCGAACGACGATATAGGTAGGGATCATGCCGCCGGAAAAAAACATAGTCAGCATGATCAGGGTCATAAAGCCTTTGCGGCCCACCAGATGGCTTTTTGACAGCGGATAGGCTGTCAGAATGGTCATCAGGATGTTGATGGCCGTTCCCAGTCCGGTGTAGATAAAGGTGTTCATATAGGCGCGGGGAATCTTGGGGCTTAAAAATATCTCCCTGTAGGCGTCCAGTGTAAAACCCCTGGGAAAGACGGTTACCGATCGCTGCACGACATGGGCTGAACTGCTGAACGAAATGGCGATGATGTTGAGCATCGGGTAAAGGATGACAACCAAAATCGAGACCATGACCAGGGTGACGATAATGTCAAAAAGTCCAATCTTTTCTTTCATATGCTATCTCCTCTCACCATAAGCTCTCGCCGGTAATCTTACGGCTGGCGAAGTTGGTTGAAACCAGAACGGCGCAGGAGATCAGGGATTCAAAGATCCCTACAGCGGATGCGAAGCCATAATCTTTCAGGTTGAAGGCCCTGCGGTATACATAAGTGGAGAACACATCCGCCGTTTCATAGGTCATCGGGCTGTACAAAAGGAATACTTTGTCCATGCCGATGCGCATGACGTTTGAAGAACTGAGTATGAACATGGTCACGATGGTTGGGAGAATTGAAGGGAGAGTGATCTTCCAGATCATCTTAACCC
This sequence comes from Bacillota bacterium, assembly GCA_023460055.1. GTDB lineage: Bacteria > Bacillota > Clostridia > Christensenellales > Aristaeellaceae > UBA1038. Next base: position 16,746 of record JAEWRJ010000010.1, read on the forward strand.
TGGGGCAGCCGTCAATACGGGCCGCCTCATACAGCCCCGGGTCAACGCCGGACAGCGCGGCCAGGTAGATAATGGCACCCGAACCCATGGAAGCCCAGATGCCTGAGGCGATGTAGATCGTCCTGAAGAGGGAGGCGCTATTCATCGGATGCGTGACAGGCAGGCCCATCAGCCCGCGTATCTGATTGAAAGTGCCTGCGGTGGACAGGAAATCTTTTGTGATGGACACGATGATGACAACTGACAGGAAGGTGGGCAGGTAACTGACCGTCTGCACGGTCCGCTTGAAGGTACTGCCGCGGACTTCGTTGAGCAGGAGGGCAAATATGACGGTGATCGGAAAGGACCACAGCAGGTTGTATAAGCCCAGCAGCAAGGTGTTTCGGAAAAGCAGCCTGAAGTCGCCGGTTGAAAAGAACTTTTCAAAGTTTGTGAATCCGACGAGGGGGCTTTTAAATACACCCAGGAAGGGGTTGAATTTCTGAAACGCTGTGACCAGGCCGAACATTGGGCCGTAGCGGAAAACCAAGTAGAACAGGATGCCCGGCGCGATCAGGATCAGCAGCTGTCTGTCCCTTTTGATTTTAAACCACAAGCTGTCCTTTGGCTTGCGCAGATCGGGTGATTTGATAGCCTTTGTAGATTCCACCTTGTTACCTCATCCTTTATTCTACATCATTGCCGCCCGCCGAAGCGGGCGGCAATGATGGTTGCCTCTGGCGATGTGATTAGTTCTTTTCGTTATACCTGGCTTGGGCAGCGTTGAGGGTATCCAGGGCTTCCTGCAGGCGCATGCCTTCGGCAGTTTTCAGGAACACATCCCGCTGCTCGGGGCCGTAGGAAGGATCGGTCACATACTTGGCTGAGAAAGCCTTGATTTCCTTTTCCAGCTGGGTAAAGATCTCGGTGAAGGTCTCGTTCTCGGCGTCAGTCATCACGATCATGGGATCACGCTCGTTGAACCCGACTTTATGTCCGATATCCTGCGCTTCCTGGACGTTCGGGCTGTATTGATAGTAGATGGAGCGGCGGTCCGGGCGGACATAGGCGCCCTCAATCCACATGCCGTAGAGTTCGGTCAGGCCGTCGACCGTGATGCTGGACTGATCCTCGACACCGGGGTAGTAGGGAACGCCGTTTTCATTCCAGGTGAAGGTCTCGCCTTCAATGCCGATGGTAAACAGCTCACTGCCTTCGGGGCTAAACATGTAGTCAAGCAGTTTCAGAGCCAGCTCTTCGTTGGGACCGGCTGAGACACTGGGACCCCAGTTGTCGATCAGGGCCAGAGGATGCTGTTTACCCGAACCGATGGGGTTGGCAAACTTCAAGTTGAACTGGGGCATGGTATCCTTCACTTGAGCGGCCAGCAGGTTCATCCGGTCAACCCAATCCCAGGCGACGAAAGAGCGGTTGGTGGTCATCTTGGCGGACCATGAATCTTGGGTATCGGTCAGGAACTCGGGATCCAACAAGGCATTATCATACATCTTCTTGAGAAGATCAAGCAAGTCGAGGTACTGGGCTGTAGCGCCGGTGAACTTCCACTGGCCGTCCGCCTCATCATAGAAGAAGGGATAACGGCCATCGCTGACGTTCCAGTATCGGGCAAGGTCACGGAAGAGGTTTTCCCCGTTCTTGGAGGAGAAGGGATAGCTGTCGGGATAAGCTTCCTTCATCTTCGCAAGCGCGTTGTAGAAGCCATCCACGTCTGTCCAGGGCTCCACGCCCAGTTCTTCCATGATATCAGCGCGATAGAGAATGCCGTGGTTGACATCCCGGTTGAGGCCGTAGATGGGCCAGCGGTAGACAGCGCCGTCTTCGGTTGCCCAGGCGAAGGTGACCCAGGAGTTATCCGGGTTATCAATGATCAGGCTCTTGAAGTTGGGCAGAACATCGACATAATCCATCAGGTTGGCGAAAGCACCGACTTTGCCGTATTCGTTGGTCTGGGCAAGCGAGATGCCGTTGATGATATCGGGAAGATCGCCGCCGGCCATGATGGTGTCAAGTTTCTCGGGGTAGCTCTTCTTGGGGTAGGAGATCATCTTGAGGTCAATGCCGGTGCGGCGGGAGATCTCCTTGATGATAGGCAGATCGTTGAGATTTTCAACGTCAGCAGGTACCATCCAAGTCAGGGTGACGGGCTTGTCGCTCAACGGCAGGCTGAGGCCGCCGGTGTCTCCCGTCGCCAGGGCGGGGAGCGCTGATGTCAGCACGAGTACGCCTGCCAGGACAGTGAGGAACAGGTTCTTCCACAGGTGTCGATTCATGTTTCCCTCCAAAGTTTTATTTGATCCATCCCCGCTTGAGATCACGGGATGAACGAGATCCGATCGTTACGTTGTAAGTAACTATATAGTTATATTAACGGCCCGCAAGTGACCTGTCAACCCATTTTGGAAAATCTGTTATATTATTTTCCCTTTCTTCTATGATTGTTGACAGGTGAACAGAGATAAGCTATATTATAACTAAATAGTTACTTGTTGAAACGCTGATGATAAGAAGGTGGAGCAATGGCGCGCGGGCTTTCGGACAGATGTTATTCACCTCCTGAGGATACAGGCGCGCATGCGGAAGCGGCGGTCAGTACGACGGCTGTCTTTGCTTTGCGTGACGGCCGGCTTATGGCATATTCCTGCTTGAACGGCGGAATATTCAATGCCGTGGATGCTGAAAGCAACCGCCTCTGTTTCTCGGGCCGTGTTGGATATATCAGGCAGGCCTGGGCCCACGCGGCGGCACCCGATGGGGTCATCTATATTGCCGGGCTTGATGAACATGCTCAGGGTGAACTGTGGGCTTATCGCCCCGATGATTCCTCCCTTGATTTACTCACCTCTTTGCCGCAAAACGTTCAAGCCTGGAGCTGCGCCTGCGATGAAGCCGGCAATGCCTATATAGGAAGCTACAATGATGAAGCGGCCGCGCATATCTATAAATGGGACGCATCTGATCATTGCCTGCGTGACCTGGGGGCTCCTGATGAGGGGAGCGCCTATGTACGCTCGCTGGCCTGTCATGAGGGGATGCTGTTCGCGGGGCTTGGAACGAAGGCAAAGGTGATGAGGGTCTGCCCCAACACGGGGAAAGCGGAGGACTTGAGCGCTGATCTGCCCCGGTTGGTTGGAAAGAAAGCAGAAGATATTGTTTTTGCCTATGATATGGCTGTGGCGGGCGGCAAGCTGTTTGTCCGGCTCGACGCGGGTCACAGCGACGCGCTGGCTGTGTGGGATATTGCCCTGGAAAAATGGTATGAATTAGTATTAAAGGCAGAACCGCTTCAGCAAGGCGTGTATGGCTTTACGCAGCTGGGGCAGGATGATTGGTATACCTACGTGATATACCGGCATCAGTTGCACCGCGTTGATCTTCAGAGCCTTGCTGTCGAAAATCTAAGGATCAGCTTTCCGTTTCAGCTTCGGGGCGCGTACTTGAAGGGGAATAGACTGTATACCCTGTCGCGCCAGGCTGAGCTTGTATGCTTTGACCTGACAAAGAATCAGATAAGCCGGTGCGAAAGCGTGATGCGCTCTTCCCGCCTTCAGCTGCATCACCTGGTCAAAGCCAACAACGGCAAGCTCTACGCGTCCACCTATCCGGGCGGGCCGGTCATGCTTGAATATGACCCTCGCGATGGAACGGCGCGCATGTTTCAGCAGGGGCAGGCCGAGAGTATGGCAGCGGGGTACGGGAACAGCCTTTATCTGGGCATTTACCCCGGCGCTTTGATCAAGCGGATGGATACGCATACCGGTGAATCAGAAACGCTGCTTAATCTGGGAAGCCTTTGCGGGCAGGATAGACCTTATGTGATGCGCTTTCATGATGGCCTGCTGCTGATTGGTACGGTGCCGCCCAATGGCCGGCTGGGGGGCGCGCTGGCGGTGTACAATACTGAAACCGGCGGATATGCTGTCTTCCCCAACCTGATCGAGGGACAGAGCATCTGCGGCCTGGCGGTCAGGGAGGGTTTGCTATACGGCTCCACCACCATCTTTGGCGGCCTGGAGGCAAAGCCAACTGCCCGGGAGCCCGTACTGTTCATCTTTGACATCGCTCAGGGAAAAGTTCTGCTGCAAAAACCTCTTCGCCTGCCCGGCGGCGAGCGTTTGTCAAGCCCGATTATCAGCGGCCTGTGCTTTGACAAGGCAGGGAGACTATGGGCGGCGGCTGACGGATGCCTGCTATTGGTTGATACCGGGACGCTTGACGTCAATGACTATAAGAACATCTACCCGGATGTCAAAGGGAGGGGAAAATGGCGGCCCGTCCATATTCTGCCGGATCAGGAGGGGCTGCTTTATGCGGATCTCGGCGGGCGGATCACCGTGGTGGATACCAATGATCCGCAATATCCGCATCTTTGCCTGACGCGGGAGGGCAACGCGGATGTGATGGAGATCGCTGGCGACGAACAGGGCAGGCCATGCATATATCTGATAGAAAATCCATCTACGTCGATCAGCCGTATCAGGATCAAACCATTGAGGGGAGAAGGGGAGGAAGACGTTTGAAGCGGACTGAGTGGAAGATACTGGTAGCCATGCCCGAGGGGGACGTGAGGGATTCATTTTTCACCGGGGAGGCTATAGAGGCCGCGGAAGCCCTCGGCAGTGTCAAATGGAACGGGCTCGGGCGTCACTATACGCCTGAAGAACTGCGCGACGCGCTGGAGGGGATCGATGTCTGCTTCACCGGCTGGGGCGTTCCGCGTCTTACCGGCCCTGTGCTTGAAAAGGCGAAACAGCTGAAGGTATTGGCCCATACGGGCGGATCCGTCGCCAATATTTGCTCATTGGAGCTGTATCAGGCAGGCGTGCGTGTGATCAGCGGCAACGAGATCTACGCAAAGTCGGTGGCTGAGGGGGTGATCGCCTATATGCTCTGTGCCTTGCGCAGGCTGCCGGATTATCTCGCCATGACAAGGGATCATGGGTGGCATTCCGGTACCTGGCACAATGAGGGACTGCTTGGGCAAAGCCTCGGCCTGGTCGGCTTTGGCGCAATCAGCCGCTACCTTCTCCAGATGCTCAAGCCCTTTGAAATGAGTGTAAAGGTTTATTCCCGGTATATGAGCGACGAAGAGGCCGCAGAGCTGGGGGTTCAAAAGGCTGGTCTTGAGGAGATCTTTGACACCTGCAAGATCGTCTCCATCCACAGCGCCAATACGCCGCAGAATCATCACCTCATCAATGAGGGACTGCTCAAAAGGCTGCGGCCGGGGGCGCTGTTTGTCAACACCGCCCGCGGGATGATCGTGGATGAAGAGGCGCTGGCGGCGGAACTGAAAACAGGGCGCTTCACGGCATTTTTGGATGTATATCAAACAGAGCCCCTCCCGGATGACAGCCCTCTTCGTTCGCTTGAAAATGCTTACCTGATGCCGCACATGGCGGGCCCGACCATTGACCAGAGGCCCGCTGTGGTCAAGGGCCTGGCGGATGATATCGCAAGCCTGATGGCGGGCGGCGGGATGGATATGGAAATATCAGAAAAACGCGCGGCTCAAATGAGCCAATAAGGGGTAAAAATGAGAGAACAGGCCAGGGAGTTGTTTTTCAAAGGCGGGGTCATCCCCGCCCTGCCGCTGGTATTAAAGGACGACCGCTCCTTTGACGAGGAGGGGCAGCGGCGGCTGATCCGCTACTATATGCATGCCGGGGCGGACGGGTTGGCTGTCGCTGTGCATACGACGCAGTTTGCCATCCGTGACAAGGAGGTCGGGCTTTTTGAGCCGCTGATCCGCATGGCAATGGAGGAAATTACGGCGTATCAGGAAGAGAACGGCCGCACTGTCATCGCTGTCTGCGGCGTATGCGGAGAGAGAGAGCAGGCTGTCAGGGAAGCAAAGCTGGCTTGTGAAGCCGGGTACGACGCGGTATTATTGAGCCCGGGCGGTTTGGGGCATTTAAGCGAGGAGGATTTGATAGAGCGTACCCGGGCCATCGCCTCCATCCTTCCCGTGATCGCTTTTTATCTTCAGCCTTCTGTCGGCGGCCGGATGTTCAGCTTTAAATATTGGAAGGAACTGTGCGGCATATCAGGAGTAGTCGGCGTTAAAGCAGCCCCCTTCAACCGCTACGGGACGCTTGATGTCGTACGTGCCGTCAAGGAGAGCGGACGGGCCGATGAGATCGCTTTATACACAGGCAATGATGATAATATTGTGCTGGACCTGCTGACCGGCTTTCGCTTTGATCAAAACGAGGAAGGCATCCGTTTTGCGGGCGGTCTGCTGGGCCATTGGGCTGTGTGGACAAGCAGCGTTGTCCGGATGTTCCGCGAACTGAAGAATTTGCGGGGACAGGATACGCTGTCCGCCGGTGTGCTGACGCTGGCCGCGCAGATCACGGACTGCAATGCTGCCTTTTTTGACACTGCCAATGGGTTCAAGGGGTGCATCGCAGGCATCCATGAAGTGCTCAGACGGCAGGGCTTGATGAACAATATACTGACGCTTGACCCCGGGGAGGGAATGTCGCCCGGACAGGCGGATGAGATCGATCGCGTATACGCGGCATACCCGCAGCTGAACGACGACGCCTTTGTGATGGAGTTCTTATCTTCACAGGGATGATAAGGGGTTTGATATCAGCGCTCCGCCGCTTTCCATGGAGCGTATCATCGCGTTCATCAGAACCACGGGATCAAGCAGGGATTGCGCGCTTTGTGCGGGACGGCTTCCTTCTATCATATCGATAAAGGCTTTCATGCCGTTTTCGTGCAGCCGGTGCAGGCCTATACTCAAGCTGATCGCCCTTTGAGGCGTATAGGCGGTCAGCTTCGCGTCCCAGCAGTCGATCAGATTGGCGGTAACAGAGATATCGGTCATATCAAATACGGCGACAGCCCCGCCCTTCACCATGCGGCAGGAAAGGCCGCTGATATCCCGGCCGAACACGGTGAGCAGAATATCGATGCTGTGCGGCCCATAAAAATGAAGGCCGTGATAAGGGCTGTTGATCAAAGCCTGGAAGTTGAAGGAGGCTGACAGCAGCTGATCCTCTTTCCTCAGCCGGTCGGCGAGCGCCTTGGCGCGCTTTACCGAAGGGCAATATTTCAGGTTGGATCCCCCGGCCAGGATTGCCTTGCCGCGCTTTGCGGCATGCAGCATGATGTCTGCGTCCTCCGGGCTGATGCTGAAGGGCTTGTCCACCCACACAGGGATGCCCGCTTCAAGGAACGGAAGAGCCAGCTCAGCATGGCTCGCGCCGTCACGCGCCGTGATCATGACCGCGTCCACCTCGCCCTTCATCTGTTCGGGCAGGCCGGCTTGACGAGGGATGCCGAAGCGTTCGCAAAAGGCGGCTGCGTTTTCACTGTCCTTATCCCAGGCGCTGATAAAAGAGAACCTGTCCCTGTGTCCGGCCGCGATGGTCGCGAATGAAGCCGCGTGGCCGCTCTGTGTGCCGATCAGTCCCAGTCGATGCATTGAATGTGCCTTCTCTCTCAGTTTTGTCTATCATAGATGAGCCGCCGGGATGCTGTCAAACGCCCCCGGCAAGAAAGGAAGAAGCTGTGTACGATATTTTTCTCATCGCCCCTCAGGAGGTGCGGGAGGCTTATGCCATCCTGATGCCCGACCTTGGACTTAATGTGTCCGAGGAGAAACAAGGCGCTTTCCGTGTGGAAGTCAGCCTGGGCTCCGGGCGAAAGAATCTGCGGATCCGCCCGGCAAGTGAAGGCGTCGAGGTACTCTGCGCTTCCTTGATTCAGGCTTGCCGCGCGCTGTCCTTCCTGCCGGATATGGTAAGGGAGGGAGCCTATGCGGTGGAGGAGGAGCCACGCTTTTCAAACTGCGGTACCATGCTGGATGCTTCGCGCAACGCTGTGCCAAAGCCTGGTTTCGTACGCTATCTGCTGCGCAGGATGGCCCTTATGGGCCTGAACGTGGCGATGCTGTACACGGAAGATACCTATGAGGTGCCGGAAATACCTTATTTCGGCTATATGCGGGGAGCTTATACGGCCAGCGCCCTGCGGGAGATGGACGACTACGCCCATGCGCTGGGCATCGAGATGGTGCCCTGCATCCAGACCTTCGGCCATCTTGACCGGATGCTGCATTGGCCGCAGATGATGAAATACTCCGATGTTCCGGCTGTTTTGCTGGCGGAGGATGAAGAGGTCTATGCGCTGCTGGATCATATGATCCGCTCTGCAAGCGCGCCTTTTAGAACCAAGCGCATCCATATCGGCATGGATGAGGCCTTTGGTCTGGGGACGGGCAGGTACCGCCGGTTCCATCCGGATACACCGCCTTATCAGATCATGCTGCGCCAACTCGATCGGGTAAGGGGTATTCTCAAGAAGTATGATCTCAAGCCGATGATGTGGAGCGATATGTATTTCCGCCTTGCCAGCCCCACGCATGACTACTATGACATGAACCATGAGGTATCACAGGAAATTGTCGACCTGGCGCCTAAGGATGTCGACCTGGTTTACTGGGACTACTACAATGAGGATGAGGACTTCTATGACCTCTATTTCCGCCAGCACAGCCGCTTTGGGGCGCGAACCATCTTTGCGGGCGGCTGCTGGACATGGGCTGGTCCCGCTGCCAATTATGGGAAGGCCATCGCGGCCAGTCTTCCCGCCCTCAAAAAATGCGTTGAGAACAAGGTGGACGAGGTGCTGCTGACCGCGTGGGGCGACGTTGGGGCGGAATGCAACCTAATCGGCGCGCTGTACGGCATGCAGCTTTACTCGGAGTATTGTTACACAGGGGAGTATGACAAGCATAAGCTGCATAAGCGCTTCTTTGACTGTACGGGCGCCGATGCGGAGATATTCCTGCGCCAGAAAGATTTCAGCGAGTTTCCCGGAATGAAGAACTGGCGGCTGGAGCCGGGAAACGCCATCCGGACGCTTTTAT
>JAEWRJ010000011.1 GCA_023460055.1 Bacillota bacterium
ATTTATTGTGCTTTTTGCCGATTTTTACTTTGGCAGAATTCGTGTTGAATTTTTTATGGCTTTTAATACGGAATAGTTGACTGAATGGACATACTGAAAATCCACAAAAAGGTATCGACCTGTACAATGGCAATAAAAAAGAACGCTCTGCGCGTCCTTTTGCAGCTAAACGTTCAGTTTATCTCCTCAATTAACCACCGGCTGCCACAGCCGGATCCTCCAAAGCCAGCTCATAGAGCCTGAAACCCAATCCGTCGCAGGATACAGGGTGATATTGCACTGTGCCTATAGTCCCGTCGAACGCGCAGGCATTGGCTGCCCCATGTAAATGGCCGTAAAATACGTGGCCGGCACCATAATGCTCAAACAGCTCTGTCATAGGTGTGGTTCTGCCCAAATGATCAACAGGCGGGTAATGGGTCAGCACGATCAAAGGCTCGCCATCACGTTTCAAGGCTCTGCCGCTTTGCAGGGAAAGCTCCATGCGCGTCAGTTCACGCCGGTATATCCTCTGGTTCTCAAGGTCTGCTTCGCTGTCAGGCTGAGACCAGCCGCGTGAGCCGCAAAAAACATAACCATCCAGGCTCAACGCATCGTTTTGCAGGGCATGCATTCCCTCGGGCAATATCATGCGGAGGCGCGAAATAGAGTTCCACCAGTAATCGTGGTTGCCGCGGATCAGAATCTTTTTGCCGGGAAGCCGGCCGATGGCGTCCAGATCCCCGCGCGCCGCCGACAGATGCATGGCCCAGCTGATATCCCCCGGAATCAGTACAATGTCCGTTTGCCCTACCCGTTCAAGCCAATCCGCTGATATCTTTTCAAAATGACCTTCCCAGTGCGCTCCGAACACATCCATCGGCTTGTCGGAGCCGCCGGGAAGGTGCAAATCACCGATCGCGAATAAACGAGCCCGGTCAGTTATCTTCGTCATCGTCGACGGAGTTATCGTTTTCTTCCTGTTCTTCCATTTCCTCCAGAGACAGGTTTTTATCGATTTCCTGATATTCCGGCTCAGGAATATCCTTATCGTTCAGATCGGGGACAATTTCATCCATTGTGCTGACAGTCTCATCTCCCGTCATCAGCGGCTCATCCTCATCAATCCCGTCATGAACCACCGCGACCTTTTCGCCATTCATCTCGCGAAGGCAGACCTGACAGAACACCTTGCCCGGAACTACAGGCGATTCATTGCAGATTGTGCAGAGTTCCTGCTCCTCCAATGGCTCGTTGCCATGTATCTCCCTGTAGCAAACCTTGCACATCTTATCTGTATCTTCCATATAGTTCAGTTCACACTTGGGACATTTGACCAACACGCGCGTAACCCCTTTTCATGCTTCTATCCTACTGACGCTTGTTAAAGCATGGGCGATTATACTATGTGCCATGTGCAATGGCAAGGGGTCGCGTACATTTAATTCTTCCAAATAAATCAGGTGCCCTTAAGCCTCTTCCGCCTGCCTGGTTTTATTGACATAAATCTTCTTTTTCCCGGCCCTGCTTCTGTGCGTAGAGGCGATGGTAACAGGCATGGAGTAGCTGGGCAAAGCGTTGGAGCGGTTTTTAACAACATTCAGCACCAGAGAAACACCGGCAATGTTGGTCAGCAGATTGGAACCGCCATAACTGATAAAAGGAAGGGGGATTCCCGTGATGGGCATCAGCCCAATAGTCATCGCGACATTTTGAAAAACATGGATGAACATCATGCTCATCACGCCAATGATGATCATCCGCCCAAACTTATCAAAGGTATAGCGCGCCAGGTACAGCATGCGCAAAAGGGTAACAAAATACAGCAGCACGATCAGCAAACAGCCGATAAAACCCACTGCCTCGCCGACAGTGGCAAAAATGAAGTCCGTCCAATCCTCCGGTACAAAGTTCAGCTGGCTTAAGGAGCCGGGGATAAACAAGCCGATCCCCTTCAAGCCGCCTGATCCAATGGCTTGTTCGGAATTGAGTATCTGGTAGCCGCCGCTGCGGGGATATTTGGCCGGATCAAGGAAGGACAGAATACGCTGCAGGCGGAAGTTTTCAGAGCCGCTGATCAGGCCATAAGTGATAACCGTTCCGATCATGATAGCCCCGATCAGGGCGATAAAGGTAAGCCATTTCCAATCAGATCCGCCAAAGAAGATCATCAGGTAAAATATCGCGGCCATAACGATAACGGAGCCTATCTCGCCCTGCATCGCTGTAATGCCCGCAGGCACGGCAAACACCAGCATGATCCGAAACGCGTCCCGAAACGTATTCATAGGCTTGGGGTTATTGGCCATGGCACGGGCCAGCATCAGGATAATCGTCAGCTTGGCAAACTCCGCCGGCTGAATCATCCGTCCCAGTCCGACCTCAAGCCAGGCGCTCACGTTACGGATGGATGAGGCGCCCAGTACGATCACGAGCAGGAACAATACGGCATAGTAATATAAACGGGCATAGGAGCGGAAATGCTCATACGGAACCGATACGATAAACCATACGGCTGCCGGCGATGCCAGCGCGAAAATGGCCTGCCATCTGCCTGATTCGGAGTTCATGATGCGGTTAAGCAGCGGCACATCTGCGCTAAGCTCCGGATTAAAGGTAGCGACCGATATCATGACGACACCGATGGCGACCAGCATGTACATCAAAGCAAGCAGAATAAAGTCAAAATGGGGTTTTGACCTTCTGTCCTCACCACCCATCATATACGCGTACCCTCCTTTCCAAAGAGCTTGTAAAACCAGTTCTTTTTGGTCAGCGGCACGCCCAGCAGACGGTCACAGACGTTTTCCAGCGCGTGGACAATCGGGGCATCCGCCCCCTCCGGTATCGTTTTACCTGCCAGCATGGCCCTGTACACGCTTTCACTTTGCTCGATCACGCCAAGCAGCGGCAGGTCAAGCGACAGCGCAGTATTCTTAGGATCCGCAATCATGCCGCGGCGGGCCAAGTGCCTGTCATAGCGATTGATGACCAGATAGGGGTGCTCCCCCGTCTCTTCCATGATCATGCGCGCAATCTTCTCCGTATCGCGCAGGCATACGTCATCCGGAGTAGCCGCCAGTATAAATTGATCACAATGGCTGATGAAGTTTTTTACCCCGCGCCCGATCCCTGCAGGAGCGTCCACCAAAATCATGTCATAACGGTTTTTCAGGGTCTTCGCAATGCGCGTCAGGTCTTTTTGATTAAAGTCCTTGGGCTTGGCTTCCTGCCCGGCCATCATCAGATGCAAAAGCGGATAGCTCCCGTGAACGACAACAGCTTCATCCAATGAACAGCGCCTGTTTAAACAATCTGAAAGTTCATACAGAACGCGATCCTGCACCCCCATCATCAGATCAAGGTTCCGCAGGCCCACATCCGCGTCCAGGAGCAGGCAGCGCATGCCGCGTCTGGCCAGACTGACAGCCAAAGATGATGCGAGTGTGGATTTTCCCACGCCCCCTTTGCCGGAGGCAATCATGATCATGCGTCCCATCCGCGTTTCCCCCTCATATTAAGGCGCGAGTTCATTTCCGCCTACAGGCACAGGCACCGCGTTTGACAAGGTGCTGCGGTTGGCCATCCACCAGTCCACAAATTCTTTGGCAGCCCCGGTCGCTTCAGCGCCGGAGAGGCCATTGGGTATATGGGTGATCACGGCGATCTCCGCATCCGTATCAAAAGGCGTCAGCAGCACGAACCATCCGTTATTTTCGAGATCCAGTTTAATGCCGCCGATGGTCAGCTGCGAAGTTCCCGTCTTGGCCCAGATATCGTCCCTATACTCCCAGTTTTTAAACTTGGCTTTCGCGGTACCGCCATCATCAACCACGCCTTTCATGCCTTCTTTGATGTAGGGAAGGTAAAGGTAAGCATCCTCCAGTCGGTTCAGCACACTCTGCTGGTACTGGTTCAATATGTCCCCCTCAGGAGATGTGATGGAATCTACAATGGAGAGGTTATTGACAACGCCGCCATTGGCAAGGCTGGCTACATAGCGGGATACAGCAACAGGCGTCAGCAGGGTGATTGACTGCCCGATCGCGAACTGTATCTCCTGGCTTCCGCCCCATTTGATATCATTCAGGTAGATCCAGATATCGCCGATTGTCGCCTGTTTCCACACCATATCGCGTGTCATGTTCAGTTCAGCCATCAAGATGGGGCGCATGGCGTTGGACCAGTCATCAGATGAAGGTGTATTGACCGCCATGTCCATCAGCTGCTTGACCGCAGTATCCAGCCGCACATCATCATAGTCGATGCCGTAGCTTGATCCAACCTCGCGCAAATGCTTTTTGATTCTGGCGGCAACCAGGATGGGTACGCTTGTTTCCTGCTCATTGAGACTGGCAGTCTGGTCATACAAAGACGTTTGGCTGCCCAGCACGCTGCGCGCCTCGCCGGGCAGCTGGATGCCGGTTTTGCTGCTCAGCCCCATCTCAGCGGCGTATTTATACAGCAGGTTGCTGCCTGTTTTTCCATACAGGCGGGACGCTATGGTATAGAAAAAGAAATTGCATGATTTCTGAATGCCCTCTACAATATCCAGATCGGCATGATCAGACCTTTGGTTACTTGGAATCCAGCAGCGGGGAGCGTCTTCTTCCTTCGTTGTGTACTCCATGAAAGGTCCTGTGTCGGTGATCCTGTCTGTCACTTGCAGCCTGCCGCTGGTCAGCGCGGCCATTGCGGGCACCATCTTGAAGATGGACCCGGGCTCCGCGCGGGACTGGATAGCATAATTGCGCAGCACATTGCGGGGATCCTTGATAATGTCTGCCGCCGGCTTTCCACCGGCCACCATGGCGTTTAAATCATAGGTTGGGTATTGGGCCATCGCGATGACCTTGCCGGTCTTGACTTCCAGCGCGATCAACACACCGGTTTCCGCGAGTTTAAGAGGGTACTCGTCAAAATCACGTTGGGCCAGCTTTTCACGGTTGGCTTCATTCCACCGGGAATCAAACATCTTCTTTTCCTGATAGGTACGGGTCGAATGGACATTGGCGGCAATTGCCTGCTCCGCCGCGCGCTGGGCAGCGGCATTGATGGTCAGCTTAACGTTATTGCCGTTTTCAGGCTCCTGCCTTTCAATCTCTCGAGTCAGGCGTCCCAGACTGTCTTTCTCCATCAAGCGGTAGCCATGCCGGCTGCTGATGTTCGGGGTCAGCCAGTTTTCCATGCTTTTTTCGATACCGTCTTTACCGATCATATCGTTCATAGCGTAGCCAAGAGGTTTCAGATCGGTTTGGTAATTATCGCTCTCTGAAATCATGCCGACATATCCGATGACCTGCGCAGCCAAATCCTTCTGCGGATAGACACGCTTCTCGCCCACTTCAATGTCCATGCCCGACAGCACCATGCTTCGACCGATAACCTCGGTTACTGTGGCGGAGGCAACATCCTTGGCGATCACGATCGGCATGGATAGGTAGATGTTCATATTCATTTCAGAATGAACCGCCATCACCTTCAGGATGGTTTCTTCATCCAATCCCCGGCTCCCCAGGTCATAGGTATTCAGCAAGGCTTCATAACAGGATTCAGCTGTGGGATATTTGGATATTTGACTCAGGTAGTGATTGGCCCGCCACTGGCTCTCACGGATCTCAATCGCGCGCTGCGATACATCACCGAAATCGAACACCCATTCGCCTGTTTCCTCATGGCGCTTGATCGGGAAAACAACACTCAGCTTTCCGCCGTTCTTTTCAATAATGCTGATGACTTCAAGAATGGAGTCGGCAAAGCGTTTGTAATCCGCCGCCTTGTTTTCATCGCTGCTGCGATAAAAGGTAACATTATACATATTCTCGCTCATGGCCAGAACCACGGAGTTGACATCCGTGATCATGCCGCGCGTGCCTGTCAGGCGGATACTCTTGACGCGGTTAACGTCCGCTGAGCTTTGATACTGGTCAGCCTTGGTGATCTGAAGATCATACAATCTCCAGCTCAGGACGCCGAATAAAAGGACGATCACAATGCTGAACGCAATAAAGCGCCGGCTGATTCTTTTTTCAAACTTCATCGCTTGTCTCCTTTCCGGGTGTCTCTTCCTTTTCATCGGAATCAGAAGATGCCCGCTGCAGGTCAGTGCTTGTTTTATCTGTGCCGCTTGCTTCCCGCTGTGCTGACGCCGTCTCTTTCTCTTCTTTGATCACAGGCGCCGTATCAAAGGCAGCCACAATATTGGGCATATCAGGCGCAAGACTCAGTTCGCGAAGCAGCTTATCAGAGGTGGTCACTTCATCCCCCAGCCCGTCCTCACGCTGATTGCGTTTGAAAAGCCTGGGATAAAAGCCCAGAAACAGGCGGGCCGGAAACATGGACGCGCACCACAGCGCGGTATAAAGCAGTGATTGAAGCATGCGAAGCACATGGTTAAAGCCAATGCTTACACCTTCCAGCGCGAAGTAAGCGAGCATCACAAGATCATACAGCAGTGTCAGCATCAGCGCATTCAAAAATATGCGAAGGTGCGGTTCCATATCATCCGCCGTTTTGCGGCGAAAATCCAGATGATACCACTTTTTTTGCTCAACGCCGCCTACCGCTATAATTCTGCTTTCAGCCTGGCGCTGGGCAATCTTAATCCGGAGAAGCTCACGCTTGATCTCGCTCATATCAGCAAAGATCTGGGCGCACAAGAGGGTCAGGGCAGGATAAATCACCAGGTTGAGTATCGGAAGGCTTGGGAGCATCACCTCAAGGAGAATGCCGAAAACAGCCCCGCAGGCGAACGCGTATTTTTTTCCGTAGCTGACGGTTAGGATCGCGGCGCAAATCATATACAGATTCGGTATAATACCCCAAATCTTCATATGCGGCACAACGGTTGATTGAACAAGGTAAAAGAGCATCACGAGGAAAGTGATCTTAACAAACTTAACCAGGGCGTACCGAAGCCCCGCGGGACGGACGCGGAACAGGGAGGTCATTCGTCTGCCTCGATGGTGAGCTGATCAACCGAGAAAGTTGCCGTAGGTTCAGGCGAAGGTGTAGGCGGCGTTGTTGGCACAAGCGGCGGAAGCGTCTCTACCGCGATCACCTTCTGGTTATATTCGAAGTTTGGCGGCGGCACTGTCGCGTTGGGGTCTCGCGTAGGCGCGGCGGTAGGAGTAGGCTCCGGTGTCGGGCTCTGTGAACTTGACGGATTCGGGATCAAACCATCAGGTCCGGGAGTGATTTCCGGCGCGGGCTGACCGATCAGGGTGGGCACAGGCAAAATGGATGGCATCGGCTTAAATGTAGACTGAGCCTGCGTGCGGCTGTCCGGGGCATCTTCAGCATAGGCAGGGCGGTAGCGGAAGACGACCACATGTTCAAGGTGGTCAAAATCGACGATCGGCTCAACAACGATGTATTGCTTGCTGTCTTCCAGCCGGCGGGTGCTCTCCCGTACATAGCCGACCGGGATCCCCTTGGGGAATTCCAGACCTACGCCCGACGTAACCACGCGGTCGCCCGGCCTGGGCAAAGAAGTATAGTCATAATAATACATGCGGCACGCATAGGTACCATCGACGGCCAGGGTGCCGGTCACGTAACCCTGGTCGCGGTTTGATTCTATCAATGTGGATATCCGGGCTTTGCTGTCAACGATGCCTCGGACGCTTGAAGTATTGTCTTTTACGTCAAAGGTGAAGCCGACCAGCGCGCCTGAGTAGACAACCGCCATGTTCTCAGCGATCCGCTGGTTTTTACCGACGTCGATGCTGAATACATAACTGTAATTGTCCTCCTGCCTGGCGATAATATTGGCAGGGGTTCCATCCAGCTGAGGGTTTCTGATCAGCTCATCGTGCAAGTCGGCGAAGGCTTCCGCCTGGTCCATGTAGTATTGAGCCAGCATGGCCTGATTTTCCAGCTCCTCTATCCTCACCCTGGCCTTATCAAGTTCAAGCTCAATGTTAGCCCTGAGCTTCAAGGTACGCAAATAGCCGACAATACCATCGGTGGCCTTGCTGAAGGTGCTTTGTACAGGCGTGATCAGCCGGCTGATCCACGCGCGGGGGGCTGCCAAAAAGGCAATGTCACCAAAGAAAGCGGAGGCGATCATCATGACAATCACGGTGATCAGGGCAACAACAATACCAATCCCAGCCAATCGTCCGATCGCCTGAGACACATCGCTTCCGGGACGGCCCTTGGCGCTCTTCGCGGCCGGCCGTTTTGCGGGCTTGAGCCCCTTATTCGTTTTTTTCTGAATCTGTTGTTTCTTCATTCAGTCTCATCACGCATAAAGGTTGACCGGCCGATTCTGGGCAGAAGACTTGCGTTTTCCGCCAGATTGCCAACGCCTTGCGCGGCGCACAGCATCGGATCCTTCGCCAGGGTAACAGGCAGATTGAGTTCATTGGCCAGGTAGCGGTCCAGCCCGTACAGCAAGGAACCGCCACCCATCAGGTAAATGCCCTTCCTGAGAATGTCGCCGGCAAGTTCCGGCGGCGCGGTATCCAGCACGGCGCGGATGGCGGCCAGTATCTGCTTGCAGGGGGCATGAAGGGCTTCGTAGATCTTTGTCGCGGTGATTTCAGCCGTCTGAGGCAACCCGGTGATGATATCCCGCCCGCGCACCATCACTTTGCGCTCATCCTTGGGCGGGAGAGCTGTGCCCCAGTCGATCTTGATATCCTCAGCCATCCTGTCGCCGATAAGCATGTTGTAATCATGCTTTAAATAGTTCATGACAGCTTCATCCATTTTGATGCCCCCTGTCATGATGGATTTGGAGCTCACGACACCTCCAATGGAGATGATGGCTGCTTCCGTGGTTCCCCCGCCGATATCCACCACCATGGAACCCTCCGGCGCAAAAACGGGAAGACCTGACCCAAGCGCTGACGCGAAGGGCTTTTCGATCAAATGGATGGCGTTGCGCCTGATACCGGCGGCCACGGCCGCTTCGCGCACCACGCGCTTTTCAACGGCGGATATCCGGCAGGGCACTGTGATAAAGGCACGGGGCTTGACAAGATGCGATACGCCGATAGCCTTTCTGATAAAGAAGCGCAGGATGGATTCGGTCATATCATACTCTTTGATCGTACCGTCCTGCATCGGTCTGACTGCAACATCGCCGCCTGAGGTACGCCCAACCAGCGCCTTGGCATCCTGTCCAATGGACTTAATGGAACGCTTGGAACTGCCGGATACGATCAGCAAGGTTGGTTCGTCAATCACAATGCCCTTTTTACGAACATACACAAGCGTGTTGGATGTTCCCAAATCTATCCCCAAATCAGGCGCGATGATGGCCATACACAGTTTCCTATCAGAGTAATTTGATTTCCGCCTTGCCCAGCAGAGCTTTGACAAGATGCAGGGGCAGCCCGATGACATTTGAATAACTGCCTTCTATGCCGGAAATAAACGCTCCGGCAACGCCTTGTATGGCATAAGCCCCTGCCTTGCCAAAGGATTCCCCGCCATTCACATAGGCACGTATCTCATCATCACTGATGGGCATGAAGTGAACCGCAGTTTTGTCAGCACCCGTATGCTCATGGCCAGATCTGTCAATCACGCAGACACCTGTATAGACCTCATGCCAATCATCACGCAAAAGCCCGATCATCCGCAGCGCGTCGGCTTCGTCACGGGGCTTGCCCAGCACCTCTCCTTTGGCATAGACCAGGGTATCCGCCGCCAAGATCACTCTTCCGGGATAAACAGCCGCAGCGGCTCGTGCCTTCTTTTGCGCGAGACGAAGCACCATCCCGTCAGGACTGCCCGTTTCGCTTTCATCCACTTCCGGTACATGCACCTCATAAGGCAGGCCGATCATGCTTAAAAGCTCGTGCCGTCTTGGAGAGGCGGAGGCTAAAATGATCGGTTCATCCAAAGCTCATCCCTCCTTAGCAGCAAAGTGCAAATCAAAGTATAACATATATCATAAGAATCTGGTAGTCATTCCCCTTCTTTGTTCATGGTTTTGACACACAAACGCAATGATGTCTTGACATTCAAGCGTTACCTATGCCAAAAAAGCGCAGCGCGTTGCGGAGGGTCAGCTCACTCATTTCTTCCTCCTCTATGCCGCGCAATTCCGCCATCTTTGCGCAAACATAGCGTACAAGAGATGGATCATTCCGCTTTCCGCGCATGGGCACAGGGGCCAGATACGGGCTGTCTGTTTCGATCAGTATCCTGTCCTCGGGCACCGATTGGGCCGCCAGCAGAAGCTTGCCCGCATTTTTGAATGTCACGGGGCCGGCAAAGGAAATATAGAAACCCATTTTCACATATTCATCTGCGCTCTCTTTACTGCCCGAAAAGCAATGTAGCACTCCGCCCGGCAGCTTTTCCCCGCGCGCACGGAGCAAATCCACCATATCGCCGTGCGCGTCGCGCACATGCAAAATGACAGGCAGATTCAGCTCATATGCAAGATCCAGCTGCTGTGACAGTATCTTTTTTTGAAGATCTCGGGGTGAGAAATCATAGTAGTAATCAAGACCGATCTCCCCCAACGCGACCGCTTTATCCTGGCCAAGCATAGAACGAAGCCTGTCAATACAGTCCTCCGGCGCTTTTGACGCCTCATGAGGATGAACGCCGGCGGCGGCGTATACATGGCTGTATCGGCCTGCCAGCGCAATGGCGCGCTCGGATGAATCCAGGTCACTTCCGACCGTCACGCAATAAACCAAGCCTTGCTCAGGCAAGGCTTGGATCAATTGCTCGCGGTCTTCATTAAAACGGTCATCATCCAGATGGCAATGGGTATCGAACAGCCTCATCAGCCGATCTCCGATCCCGGAGCCATCTCATGATAACTGCCAAGCAGGCTCAGCTGCTCTGTTCCTTCGGACGCGGCGCTGAGGATCATTCCCTGCGACATAATGCCGCGGATCTTTCTGGGCGCGAGATTGGCAAGCAGCACGACCTGTTTGCCGATCAGCTCTTCGGGCTTATAGAACTTGGCGATGCCCGACAGCACAGTTCTTTGCTCGCGGCCCAAGTCAAGGGTAAATTGCAAAAGCTTATCACTCTTTGCGACAGCCTCGCAGTGAAGCACTTTAGCCATTCTCAAATCAAGCCTGGCAAAGTCATCGATGGTGATCTCAGGCTTGCTTTCCCTGGCCGGTTCTTTCTCAGGAATCGGTTTGGGCTTGGCTTGCATGGTTTCCTGCGCCGCGCCCAGTGCCTCCAGCTCCTTGGCTATCTCCACACGCGGGAACAGCGCTTCCCCCTTGCTGACCTTCGTTTTGGGGGGCAGCAGGCCAAATCTGTCAAGTGAAGTCCAGGTCATCAGCGCCTCATCGCTGAGACCCAGCTGACAAAAGATCTTCGCGGGGGTTGAAGGCATCACCGGTCCGATCAGCACGCCCACGAAGCGGATGCACTCAGCCAGCACATACAGTACAGTGGACAGCCGGTTTTTTCCGCTTTCATCCCGGCCAAGCACCCAGGGCTGAGTCACATCAATGTAGCGGTTGCATTCACCGATCAGCTTCCATATCTCCTGAAGAGCCAGGGAAAACTGCAGGTTGTTCATCTCGCGCTCGACAGCCTCAGGCAGTTTCTCGGCGCGATCGATCAGAGCCAGGTCAACTTCCTCATACTCTCTGGGAGCCGGCACCAGACCTCCGAAATATTTTTCGATCATCGCGACGGCACGGCTGACCAGGTTGCCCATGTCATTGGCCAGATCGGCATTCATGCGGGTTAAAAAGGCCTCATTTGTATAGTTGCCGTCGCTCCCAAAGGGCATCTCTCTCATCAGGTAATAGCGCAGCGCGTCAGCTCCATAGCGCGCTACGATCGGCTGTGAATATACTACATTCCCCTTGGATTTACTCATTTTATCCGCGCCGAACAACAGCCAGCCATGGCCAAACACCTGCTGGGGAAGCGGCAGTCCCAGCGCGTGCAGCATGATAGGCCAATAGATGGTATGGAACCGCATGATCTCCTTGCCGACAAGATGCACCTGCGCCGGCCAGAAGGTCTTGTAAAGATCATCATGATCAGTACCCCAATTGAGCGCCGTAATGTAATTTGAAAGCGCGTCGATCCATACATAAATCACGTGCTTGGGGTCAAAATCGACCGGGATTCCCCACGAAAAGGAGGTACGGCTGACCGACAGGTCCTGAAGTCCCGGCAGCAGGAAGTTCTGCAGCATTTCTCTGGCGCGGCTGGGCGGCTGGATAAAATCCGGATGACTTTCGATATACTCGATCAGCCAATCCTGATACTTGCTCATGCGGAAGAAATAGCTTTCCTCTTCAACGAGTTCGGTCGGCCTGCCGCAGTCCGGGCACAGGTTGCTCTCCAGTATTTGAGAGGATGTCCAAAAAGCCTCGCACTGGGCGCAGTACTGCCCTTCGTAAGAGCCCTTGTAGATATCACCCTGTTCATAAAGCTGGCGGAATATCTTCTGAACAGCCTTCATGTGGCGCTCATCTGTCGTGCGGATAAAATCGTCGTAGTCTACATTCATCAGCTTCCAAAGCGCCTTGGTTTCATCAACGATGCCGTCGATATACTCTTTAGGCGCAAGGCCAGCTTTTTGAGCGCTGCGCTCTATCTTCTGCCCGTGCTCATCCGTGCCGGTCAGAAAATAGGCTTTATATCCGGTGAGCTTTTTAAACCGGGTAATTGTATCGGCAGCAACCGTTGTGTAGGTGTGGCCGATGTGCATATTGCCGCTGGGATAATAAATCGGTGTCGTGACATAAAAGGTCTTCTGCTCCGCCATCTGACATCCCTCCATTTCAAACACAGCCATTATACGGTCAGCGTTCTTCAAGGTCAAGCAAGTCCCAATGCAAAACCCGCCCCATGAAGAGCGGGTTTTGCGGAACGGATGCTGCTTATCTCCCGGTAACGGGCTCAAGCTCCGCTTCCATCTGATGATCGGGAATGACAGCCTCAAACACAAGCTTATCGTCCTTCAGCCTGCCAAGAAGTGTATCCCCTGCCTTCAGTCTCCCGGCGATCACTTCTTCGCTCAGCGCGTCTTCGATCTGCCGCTGTATCACCCTGCGCAGGGGCCGCGCGCCATATTGCGGGTCATAGCCGTCCTTGGCCAGTTTATCAAGCGCGGCAGCGTCAAGCGTCAAGGAAACACCGGAGTTCTCTTTCAGGCGCTTTGACACCTGGGCTACCATCAGGCCGGCAATGCTGCGGATGTTGTCCGCGGTCAGCGGATGGAATACGATCAATTCGTCCACACGGTTAATGAACTCGGGGCGGAACATACGCTTTACCTCATCCATCACGCGGCGCTGCATTTCAGGGTAGTCAAGCGGCTTATCGGCATCTGTGCCAAACCCCATGGTTTTGCCGCCGATAATGCGCTGAGCGCCGGCATTGCTCGTCATGACGATAATGCAATTTTTAAAGCTGGTCACGCGCCCCATGTTATCCGTCAGCCGTCCGTCCTCCAGGATCTGCAGCAGCATGTTAAATACATCCGGGTGCGCCTTTTCGATCTCATCAAACAGCACGACGCTGTAGGGCTTGCGGCGGACGGCTTCAGTCAGCTGACCGCCCTCCTCAAACCCGACATAACCGGGAGGCGAACCCACCATGCGCGAGGCAGCGTGCTTTTCCATATATTCGCTCATATCCAGGCGGATCAGAGCGTCTTCATCTCCGAACATGGCTTCGCCAAGGGCGCGGCACAGTTCCGTCTTTCCGACACCCGTAGGCCCCAGAAAGATGAATGAGCCGATAGGCCGCTTGGGGTCCTGAAGTCCCGCGCGCGAGCGGCGGATGGAGCGGCTGACTGAGCTGACAGCCTCATCCTGTCCCACCATGCGCAGATGCAGGGCTTCCTCAAGCTTCAAAAGCTTTTCACCCTCGGCCATTGTCATGCGCTGAACAGGGATACCCGTCCAGCCCGCGACGATCTGCGCGATGTCATCTTCCGTGACCTCAGGCCTGAAGTCCGCCTGTTCCTTCTTCCAGGTATTGCGCAGGTCATCCATTTCCTGGCGCAGCTTTCGTTCCTGATCCCTGAAATCCGCGGCCAGCTCATAATTTTGATGCTCAATCGCTTCCAGCTTTTTTGCCTTGAGCTGGGCGAGTCTCTCCTCCTGGGCTTTCAGATCGAGCTGCGCTGCCGTGCTGCGGATGCGCACGCGCGACGCGGCCTCATCCATCAGGTCAACAGCCTTGTCCGGCAGGAATCGGTCGCTGATATAACGGTTGGACAGCTGGACGGCGGCATCCAGGGCTTCGTCAGTCAGCACCACGTGATGATGATCTTCATAGCGGCTGCGCAGTCCCTTGAGGATCTCAAGAGCTTCCTCGGGACTGGGTTGATCCACTTTCACGGGCTGGAAACGGCGTGAGAGTGCGGCATCCTTCTCAATGTGCTTGCGATAATCAGCCAGCGTGGTCGCGCCGATGCACTGCAGTTCTCCCCTCGCCAATGCAGGTTTCAGGATACCGGCAGCGTCTATGCTGCCCTCCGCCTTTCCGGCGCCGATAATGTTCTGAAGCTCATCGATAAAAAGAATGATCGACGTATCATCACGCAACTCATCAATAATGGCCTTCATGCGCTCCTCAAACTCGCCGCGGTACTTGGTCCCCGCGACCAGGCTTCCGATATCCAATGAGATCAGCCTTTTATTTTGAAGCATGGAGGGTATATCGCCATTAATGATTCTCTGGGCAAGGCCCTCCGCCACAGCGCTTTTCCCCACACCGGGTTCGCCGATCAAAACAGGGTTGTTCTTTGTTCTGCGCGAGAGGATCTGAACGATGCGCTCGATCTCCTTCTCGCGGCCGATGACAGGATCAACCTTGCCTTCCCGGGCCATCTGGGTCAGATCACGGCTGAACTTGGGCAGCACTTTCTGCTCCCCCTCGGCGTCGGCGGCAGCTTCTTTATCCATATGCGCCTCGATCACCCCCGCGCGGATGCTCTCTACATCACATCCCAGGATGTTGAGCACTCGTACGGCTGTGCAGTCTTCCTGTGACAGCAAGGCCATCCACAGATGGGTTCCGGAAACCGTTTGCGAACCCATCCGCTGTGACTCAAAGACGCTGTCCTCCAGCACCTTGCGCATCTTATTGGACAGTTCAAGCATCTGAGGCGCTTGACCTTCCTGAGCGACAAGCTGCGTGATCGTATACTGTACGGATGCCAGCGTCAGATTCTTGGGCAAACCAGGCGCGTCATCCCTTGCTTCCTTTAAAAGGCCGCAAAGCAGATGTTCGGTACCGATATAGCGATGTTTTAAAGATATGGCTGCGTTGCGCGCCGCGTCAACAGCGCGCCGGGCATTTTCATCAAACTTACCAAAAATAGGCATTATGTCCCTCCATGAAGCGCTGCCCTCACGGTGTCAGCGCGGTTAAAGTGAATGGCGTGTTCGTCAAGAACACCATCCGTCTGTTCGATCAGCTTTGACTTGCTTGTCAAATCAAGCAGTGTATCGATTGAGTATATATCAGTCGGCAGCAGCCCGGCGCAGGCACCCAGGCGAGCCTTTGACCAGTAAGCCAGGAATTCCGCCTGCGTCAGCCTTCGGGCATACAGCAGGATGCCCCAGGCACGATAGATCTGGTCCAAATAGATGGATCGCGTTGCGTACTTCAGTACCTTTTTGCGCAGGTTTTCTTCTTTGCCGCATATCTCCTCCGCCGCTCGCTTGACGGCATTGCTCAGCAATTCGGAGCTGTTATATGCCGTAAAAAGGTTGCTCAGGCAGTAAAGCGAACCGGGATTATTTTCTTCAGGACCGCAGCCGCGAAGAAAAAAACCGTGGCTTGCGTTGGTTTTCTGCTCAACAGCTTTGATCTGTTGCATCATGACCAGCATCGGCAAATGCAGCATGAAACTGATCTGGATACCGGTCCCGGCATACTGGGGTTTGGCAGTCAGCCAGCCGATTCGCTCATCCTTGGCAAAAGCCGAGGTCTCCGAGAGCAGCTTGGCGATCCCCTTTGCCATTCTGATCGCAGGCAATGAATCCCGCGGGTCGGCTGCTACCCTGATCAGAACATGATCCTGCTCATGAAGACACACGAGCGCGGAATGGTCGTTTCTGATCAGCAGAGAAACCGCCTTGTTTTGCAGCCAAACGCTTTCTACAAGATCAATATCCTCGAGCGTCATCTTTGCCTTTGAGTCCAAATCGGCGGCGGTATAAAGTATCCAGGTCTCTTCTTGCTCATCCAAAGCGCTGATCACGCGGTTCGTCAGCTCGTGCCTGTCGGATTCAAGCATTGTGCTTTCAAAGGGATAGACTGCAAAGTTGCGGCGCAGATCCACAAAGCTGCGCATGACATTATCATTCATCAGAATCGCCTGTGCCGCCTTCCTTCGCGTTGATGCATTCCCTCAACCGATCCCTCAGGCTGGCAGCCTGCTCATAGTCCTCTGTTTTCAGCGCGTCGTTCAGCCGCTCGCGCAGATCACTCGCTGTTACAGGAGCCGGGTCCATATGATAAGCCTCGATAGCCTCGTGTACCGGTTGTTCCTGCTCTTTGAGTGACGAAAGGTAATCGATCACCTGGCCATGGAAGGCTTGATAGCATTGCGGGCAGCCAAAGACCGTGTCGTGGCCGATGTCCTCGTATGCGGTCCTGCACGACGTGCAAATCATCCGCGGGAGGCGAAGGCTCTCCCGCTGGGTCTCGATGTTCTCAGGGCGCAGGTCATCCAATCCCGCCATGGTCATACCCATGGTGGAAAAGGCCTGCGTCATCTCTTCGTGGGCCTTTTTCGCGCATTCCATGCACAGAGACCTGGTAGCCACCTGGCCGTTTGTAATCATATGCAAAACAAGGTGAGCCTCATTCTTTTTGCAGCCATCACACTTCATATTGTACCTCCTGTCAGGCGATTGCCTTGCGCGCGGCTTTCAACAGCATGCTGCGCAGGATCTTCGCGCGCATATTGTCCTTGAGTGACTCGGGGATAGGGACCGACAGTGCCTGAGGCGTGAGCGCCGCATACATCAGTCCAGCCTCATCGGCGGTGATCTTTTCCTGCTCCGCCAGCTGGCGAAGCAATATTTCGGCTGTTTTGAGGTCTATCGACTCACCAATGCGTTCACTGAGCAAATAGTTGATCATATCGCCTGATCCCCGCCGCAGCCGGATGACGCGGATGCATCCGCCGCCTCCCCGTCTGGATTCAATCACATACCCGTGATCCGGCGTAAACCGGGTAGACAGCACATAGTTGATCTGCGAAGGCGCGCAGCTGAAATATTCAGCCAGTTCATTGCGTTTGAGCTCAATCTCTTCCTCATCATGCGCCATCATCATTTTGATAAATTCTTCAATCGTATCGCTTAGCCGCATAAGTCCTCCGTTCACCGTCAAAAAAGTTCTGACCTTCTTTGACTAACCAAATTCTACCATACTCTCGCGCGGGTTGCAAGCGGCTGCAGATACATATGCATTATACCCGCGCCTTGTTTACAAAAATGGTGTTTGCATGTAATATACAAGTGTAAAACAACACAGAAACGGAGGCCACGCATGTCTACTTTAACCTATAAATGCCCATCCTGCGGCGCTCCCTTGATTTATCAGGGAGATACGCAAGCGCTTCAATGCAACAGCTGCGGAAACTCCTTCTCTGTGGAGACAGCCCGCCAGGTTTCTGAGATAGATGAAAGCCAAGGCGGCGGCAGCACCAACTGGAATATGCGCGATGTTGAGTTTACCCGGCAGGAAGCCGAGCGGACCAAGACTTATTCCTGTACCTCATGCGGCGCTCAGCTGGTCACGGAAGAAACCACGGTCGCGACCAACTGCGCTTTCTGCGGCAGCCCTTCCATCATTCCCGCGCAGTTCACACCCGGCACCAGACCTGAAAAGGTTATTCCTTTCATTGTTAAAAAAGAAGATGCTGAAAAAGCGTTCCATAATTATTTCCGGGGGAAGAGGATGCTTCCGGATGCCTTTTTAAAAGGAAAGAACCAGATCAGCCAGATCATGCAGCTGTATGTGCCCTATTGGCTTTTTAACTGTACGGCTGACGCGGATATGACCTATAACGCCACGCGTGTCAGTACCAGGCGCTCCGGCCAGTACATGGAGACCATTACACAGCACTATCTCGTCCGGCGGTCAGGCACCCTTGATTTTAACGACCTGCCGATCGATGCCAACAGCCGCATTGATAATGACATCACAGAAACCCTCGAGCCCTACCGGACGGAGGCGGCTGTTGATTTCACCCCCGAAGTTCTCTCCGGTGCCATGGCCAACCGCGCCGACGTCAGCCCGGACGAATGCAAGCAGAGGGCTGACGAGCGTATCACGAATACAACTCAAAGCGTCATGCGTGATACTGTCCAGGGCTACAGTTCCGTATCCCAGCGCAGCAGCAGGCTGAGCATCCCCGAGGGAAACTCAACCCCCGTTCTGTTCCCCATGTGGCAGATCACCACCATCAAGGAGGGGAAGCCCTACACCTTCGCCATCAACGGGCAGACGGGTAAACTGACGACCAATATCCCCTACTCAAAGGGCAAATTCTTCGGATGGGCACTGGGCATCGCGGCGGGCGTTGCGGCAGCCGCCTTTGCGGGCGTGACCATACTGTACAAGACGGGGGTGCTGTAACAATGAAAAAACTCAGT
Source organism: Bacillota bacterium (assembly GCA_023460055.1). Lineage (GTDB taxonomy): Bacteria > Bacillota > Clostridia > Christensenellales > Aristaeellaceae > UBA1038. The sequence goes on from JAEWRJ010000011.1 coordinate 18,558, forward strand.
ATAGCGCTGTTGATCCTCCTTGTTCTGATCTCATCCGCCGCCCAGGCGGATGTCATGAAGCATGTGGCTGACCAGGCAAACACCTTTACCGCCCGGGAGATCGAAAAACTCGAGGCGAGGATGACCGGGATATACGATATCTACGGCTTTGATACGGTGATCGTTACCACCAGAGACTCGCGCGGCCAGACAGCACAGATGTATGCCGCCGATTTCTATGATGAGTTCCGTGATTATGACGCATATCCCAACGGCCTGATTTTCTCGTTCAACTTTGATATCGGGGGATTTTATGAAGCACCCCGCGGCATGGGGAAGAAACTGTTCTCCGATCAGGGCGAAGGCGCGCTGGACAGCCTGCTGCGCCCTTACCTGGATGAACGTGATTACTTTGGCGCGATGACCGCCTACCTTGACTCCGTAGAAAAGACGCTTTCCCGTCACAGCACGCCGGGAGAAAGCGGGAAAATGATCTTAAGCACTACCCCCACCTTATCAGAGGCCATGGCGGAATCCGCCGGCCTTCTGCCCTTTATGCTGATTGGCGGAATCGCGATCGGCTTTGCCGCTGCCTTCGTGATGCGGGGGAAATTGAACCTGGCCAGGCCTCAGGGAGGCGCGCAGCGCTACACCTCGCCAAACTCACTCCGCCTTCGCGATACAAGTGACATCTATCTTTACCAGACCGTGAGCCGCACGAAAATACAGAGCAATAATTCAAGCGGCGGCGGCGGAAGCGGCGGAGGCGCGCGGTTTAACAGCAGCAGCGGGCGCTCCTACGGCGGACGCGGCGGAAAGCTATAAAGCGCATATATGAATTTAGACCAGCTCCTGGACCACCTCAAGGCTGATCCTGCCTTCATGGCGTGCGTCAGTAATTGGGAAGTGCTGCCTCCAAGGGAAGCCCGGTATGGGGAAATTCCCGCCTGCATGGATGATCGCGTCACGCAGGCGCTGACGCGGCGCGGCATCACACGTCTTTATACCCACCAGAGCAGCGCAGTCCTGGCATCCGCTCAAGGCAAGGATATCGTAGTTGTCACCCCGACAGCCTCGGGCAAAACCATGTGCTACAACATCCCGGTGCTGTCAGCCATCCTGAAAAACCCTGACGCGCGGGCTTTGTATCTCTTCCCCACAAAGGCCTTGTCCTCAGATCAGGTTGCGGAACTCTATGACCTGATCAAGCTGATTGACGCGGACATCAAAACCTTTACTTACGACGGGGACACCCCCGCCGCGGCCCGGCGCTCCATCCGGCAAGCCGGGCATGTTGTTGTCACCAACCCGGATATGCTGCATTCAAATATATTGCCCCATCACACCAAGTGGGTCAAGCTGTTTGAGAATCTTGAGTATATTGTCATCGATGAGATCCACGCCTATCGCGGCATATTCGGCAGCAACCTGGCCAATGTGCTCAGGAGGCTTTTGCGGTTGTGCGCGTTTTACGGCAGCCATCCGAAGTTCATACTCTGCAGCGCGACGATTGCCAACCCGCAGGAGCTTGCCCAGACACTGATCGGCAGGCCTGTGGAACTGATCGCCAACAACGGCGCGCCGCTGGGAGAAAAGCACATTATTTTCTACAACCCGCCTGTCATCAACAAGCAGCTGGGCATCAGAAAAAGCTCACTCCATCAGACAAGGATGCTGGCGGGGACGTTGTTGGATAATAAAATTCAAAGCATTGTGTTTGCCAGAAGCAGGGTTCAGGTGGAGGTATTGACCAAAGCGCTCAAAGAGCAGGTGAGTGACCAGCTGGGCCAATCACGCCGCGTGCGCGGATACCGAGGAGGATATCTGCCGGGAGAGAGGCGTGATATCGAGCGCAGCCTGCGCAGCGGCCAGGTGGACATGGTGATATCTACCAACGCGCTGGAACTGGGCATCGATATCGGGGCTTTGGACGCCTGCCTGCTGTGCGGTTATCCCGGCACCATCGCCAGCACCTGGCAGCAGGCCGGACGAGCCGGGAGAAGACAGGGAAAATCGCTGACTATTATGGTCGCCTCAAGCGCTGCGATCGACCAATACATCATCAACCATCCTGAGTATTTCTTCAGCCAGTCTCCTGAGCACGCCCTGCTGAATCCTGACAACCTCTATATTATGCTGAATCATTTCAAGTGCGCGGCCTACGAACTGCCTTTTAAAGACGGAGAAGGCTTTGGCAACGCGCCAGGCACGGATAATATGCTGGAGTTCCTGGGAGAATCAAACATACTGCGCCATGTCGGGGATGTATGGCACTGGTCGGCTGAAGATTTCCCGGCCAGTGAGATCAGCCTTCGAAGCGCTATGACGGAGAACTTCCTGATCATGGATATCACGGACCCTGCCCATGTGCGCGTTGTTGGCGAAATGGACCGCTTTACAGTGCCGATGCTGCTGCACGAGAACGCGATTTATTTGCATGAAGGTGCGCAGTATCAGGTTGAAACGCTTGACTTTGAGGCTTGCAAGGCATTTATACGCCGGGTAAATGTCGATTATTATACAGACGCGGATCTGAACATCAGCCTGAGCCTGCTGGATGTTGAACTCCAAAGCAATGACGCTGCCTATGGCGAGATCAAGGTCAGTTCTCTGGTCAAGATATTCAAGAAGATGAAGTTTGATACCGGCGAAAGCCTCGGCTACGGCCCTGTGCGCCTGCCAGAGACGGATATGCATACACAGGCCATGTGGCTGACGCTGCGGGACGGGACGATGACGCGCTACAGCAAAGACAGCCTTCAAAATGGCATGCTGGGTATATCCAATACACTGCGCATCGTCGCTCCGCTGTACTTAATGTGCTCTCCCCGGGACATCGCGGTGATCTACCAGGTCAAAAGCCCGATTACTGATAAGCCGACCCTGATCATCTATGATAACAGCCCCGGCGGCATAGGTCTTGCTGAAAAGGCCTATCATATGCGGGATACCCTGCTACGCCACGCAAGGCAGCTGATCAATGATTGCGGCTGCGAGCGCGGCTGTCCCTCCTGTGTCGGCCCGGAAAACGAGATAGGCTCCGACGGAAAGCAGACTGCTCTAAAACTCCTTGAGGAAGTGATGCAATATGAACGTTCATGACCTTGTCGCCCTCCAGCGCCGCGCGTACGATGCCGAGCGTTCAGGCGCTCTTCTGTCGCAGGACAGCAGGGCGGTTTTCATCCAGGAATATCATACGCGCCGCGATACGCTGCTCAAGCTGAGGCAGATGATTATCGACCGCGAGCACGAGATAGAGCAGGCGCTGTACGCTGATCTGGCCAAGTCATCCACAGAAAGCTATATGACTGAGACGGGTATCGTGCTGTCAGAGATCAATTTCGCGCTCAAGCGCCTGAAAAAATGGATGCGTCCCAAGCGCGTGAGGGGATCGCTGTCAACCTTCCCCGGAAGAAATTACCTGTATCCCGAACCCTTCGGGCTTGTGCTCATACTGGCCCCATGGAATTATCCTTTCCAGCTGAGCCTGCTCCCCTTGATCGGAGCCATTGCCGCGGGCAATCGCTGCATTCTAAAACCAAGCGAGCATGCCCCCGCCACTGCGCGTCTGCTGGAAGATATGGCAGAGCACTGGGTGAAGCCCGAGCGCGCGGCAGTATTGACCGGCGGGGCCGAGTTAAGCCAGGCCTTGCTCGACGAGAGGTTTGACTATATCTTTTTTACCGGCGGCACAGGGATCGGCCGCGAGGTCATGAAGAAGGCGGCAGAGCATTTGACACCCCTGACCCTTGAGCTTGGCGGCAAAAGTCCCTGTATCGTAGACGCCGGCGCAGACCTTGAGCTTTCCGCCAAACGCATCGCCTTTGGCAAGGTCATCAACGCGGGCCAGACCTGTGTGGCTCCGGATTATCTCCTGGTGCATGAAAAAGTCAAGCTAAAGCTGATGGAGCTTATACAGGATAACTGGAATCAGTTTTATGGCGTCCACCCGCTGCATTCTCCCGATTGGCCCAAGATCATCAATGAGCGGCACTACAGCCGCCTCATGAAACTGATGGAAAACGAATCCATTTATGCCGGCGGTCAGGGCGACGGGCAAAAAATCGCTCCAACGCTGCTCGAGCATGTTACCTGGAATTCCCCTATTATGCAGGAAGAGATATTCGGGCCCATTCTGCCGGTGCTCAGCTTCAGTAATTTTGATGAAGCGGTTCTTGAGATCAATCGGCGCGAGCGCCCCTTAGCCTGTTATATATTTACCGATAAAGAAGAGCAAGCCAAGGCACTGCTGCGCGCGATCTCCTTTGGCGGAGGCTGTATCAACGATACCCTGGTACACACAAGCAATCCGCACCTGCCCTTTGGCGGGGTCGGAAACAGCGGCTTGGGCAGCTATCACGGGAAGAAGAGCTTTGACACCTTTACGCACTACAAAAGCATTGTATACAGGGGCAAGGCTGATTTGCCCTTCCGTTATCCTCCCTTCGGCGAGCATAAAACAAACATGCTGAAGCAATTTTTGAAATGAGGCAATCAGATGCCCAGCCTTGAACTCTACCATAAAGGGCTTGACTACTCTTATGCGCCCGGTCTTTTCCCCTGCATGGAGGCCATCAAAAAGCGCCCGGACCTTGTCAGACGGGTGCTTGTCAGCAGCAAGCTGCAAGGCACCGGCGCGGCGTCGGAACTATTTGCTTTGTGTGACGCCAATCACATCCGCACAGAGCCTGCCGATCGCATACTGGCACGGTTGTCGGGGAAGGAAAATGTATTCGCCGCCGCTGTATTTGATAAAGAAGAAGGCAAGCTCTCCGAAGGGATCATGCACCTGGTGCTTCATCATCCCAGCGATAAGGGAAATATGGGCACCATCCTGCGGACAGCCCTTGGATTTGGTTTTATCGATATAGCCATCATCCGCCCCGCGGCAGACCATTTCGATCCGCATGTCATCCGGGCCAGCATGGGCGCTCTCTTTTCGCTGCGTGTCAAATATTATGAGGATTTCGACAGCTACCGCGATGAGCACCCCGGCCGAGCCCTTTTTCCTTTCATGCTGACAGGCGCTGTCAGCCCGGAAGATGCGTCCCTGCAGGTCCATGGACCCTATGCTCTGATTATGGGCAACGAAGGAAGCGGCCTGCCGGAGAATTTTGCTTCTCTGGGGCAGGCCGTTCGTATCCCGCACAACGGAAGCATCGACTCCCTCAATTTGTCGATCGCCGCCGGCATCGGGATGTATGTTTTTGCGAGAAGTACATTATAAGGGATCCTTCTTTGGCAGGCCCGCTTTCCGCGGATAAGGCGCGGGCGTCGGCGCGGTCTTGATCACAGCCTGTACACTGTGCTCAAACCCCGGCAGATCAAGCAGCATCCGCTCACCAAGGCGCCCCTTCAACAGGAAGAGGGCGCTTTTCAGTTCAGACAGCTCCTCCTCCAGGCCGGGCCCCTTCCAGCAAAGCGCCTGGCCGCCCACCTTGACGAAAGGCAGCAGGTATTCGATCAAAACCCGCATGGGGGCAACCGCCCTCGCAGCGGAGATATCAAAGTTTCCCCGCCACTTATCCCTTGCCGCATCCTCAGCCCGCGCGTGAAGCACTGTTATATTCTTCAAACCCAGCTCATCCACCACAGCAGACAGAAAATCGCATCGCTTTTTCAGAGAATCCAGCAGCAGGATCTTCATATCAGGCCGCATGATCCCGATCGCCATGCCGGGAAAGCCCGCACCGGTGCCGACATCGATCATGCTGGTTCCCCGCGCGAACCAGCTTGCGTTCTTCAGCGGAACAAGCGAATCGGCATAGTGCCGCAAAGCCATCTCTTCAGGCGCTACATTCGTCAGATCCATCTTGGTATTCCATTGAAGCAGCATGTCATGATAGACCTTTAATTCTTCCGCATGCGCGCCCAGCTCAATTCCATGTCCCGCCAGCAGCTCCGTCAGTTGTCCAATCATGAGACCTGCTCCTTCATTCGCTTTGCAAGCAAACGGTACACCGCCTGCTCAAGCGAGCCCTCTTCCGGTATCTGGCCGGATTTGACAAAAAACTCCGTATCCGTGAGCAGGTTCTGGGCCCAGAGCAGTTCATCCACCGGATAGTTTTGGGCAAGGGGCTGCAGCTTGCGGACGACGAAGGGAGACAGGGACAAATGTTTTGACATCATGTCCGGCGACATCCTCTCATTTGACAATATCTTGATAAAGAGTAATTGCCGGTACTGGCGCTGCAAGAGACTCAGCAGCATCAGCCGCTGCTCTCCTTCCCTGAGCATATCCGCCATCAACCGGCTGGCCGCGGCCGCGTTGCCTTTGACCATCGCGTCTGACAGATCAAATACTCTGTATTCCGTTGATTTCGTACAGATGGCATCAATGTCCTCCATCGTCACCGCGTCACGATCCCCCGCATACGCCGACAGCTTGGCAAGCTCATTAGCGAGCCTGTGCATATCCTGCCCTACAGCAAACATAATCTGCTCTGCCGTGCGGCGATCAATTTGCTTGCCATAGCTTTTCAGCTCTTTGGCGATCCATTTGATCATCATTGTCTGGTCCAGTGGTTCAAAACTGACCACGCCTCCATGCTTCGCGATCCCTTTGTACAGCTTGCGGGAGGTGTTTGCCTTTCCCTTGACATAAAAAACAAGGCAGACAGTGCCGGGAAGATCTGATATATACTCAGCAATTCGGTCACCCGAACCGCTTTTTGAAGAGGCTTTTTCCTCACTATCCTGAGATTTCGACACCTGCAGCAGCGAACACTCCTTGACCAATACAAACCGGCGGTCCGCCATCATGGGCAGGGTTTCGGCGCAGGCGATCAGCGTGTCCGCGTCCGGGTCTGTCAGAACGGTCGCGTTGAGTCCTGTCGGATCGTCTTTCAGCACAGCGCTTCGCAGAGCGCGCAGCGCGCTCTCCTTGGTATATTCCTCTTCTCCCTCAAACAGATAGCAGGTCAGTATATCCGATGATTTCAGCGCAGAATAAAAACTTTCCCGATTCATTATATCCCCCGATCCTTATAGTGCTGAATGCTTACGCTGCCCGGGTTTGGAATCGTCATGATGACCGCCCGCCCTTCCTGCGTTCCCCAGACAGGGATGCCCATAGCGTCCAGCCGCATCATCGCGGCGGAGGCATACTGCATACGGGTGGAGCTGGCTGTCAGAAGCGCAAGCTTTGGGGACACGGCCTGCAGATACTCGGGACTCGTGCTGCCCTTAGCGCCGTGGTGGGCGATCTTCAAAACTTGAGCCGGCAAGGCGGAATACTTTTCGTACTCCTGCGTCAGATCGCCTGCTGTCAGCAGCGACAGGCCATTCAAATCGACCAGCAGAGCCAATGAGTTGTGGTTGGCATCCATGCCCGGATACATTTTACCATAAATCGGCCACAGGACATCCAGCTGTACGCGTTCTCCCTCAAATCTGTCGCCCTTTGCGGCGTATCGGACAGGTATCCCCGCTTCTTTCGCCAGGCGCAGGATATCGTGACTGTTATCCGACCTCTTCGTTTCCTCCGCGTGAGCGGGTAAAACGATCTGCCTGATGGTCACCCGCTGCTCCAGCAGTTCTCTGAGGCCTCCGATATGGTCATTGTGGAGATGAGAGATGAAGAGGATGTCAATATCCCTTCCCTTGCTTTTTAAATAGGAACTTAGATCTCCTCCATGTTCAGCTGTGTCGATGACGTAGGTCATTCTTCCGTCTTCAATGACGGCCGCGTCAGCGCTGCCTGAGCTAAACAGGGTGTAGCGCACATCCCGTCTGTCCATTTGCCGGCTATAATAGGACATACCTATCATCAAAGACGCTGCCAGCGCGGCGGCTGCCAGGCGGAACAAAGGCTTCCTGATCCGGACATACCTTGTGCAAAGGAGGAGGGCCGTATAGCAAAGAGCAAGCCCCGCTCCCCCAAGGGAGGCCGAGCGGACATCCGGAAACGGCAGGGAAGCGATTGCTTCCGTCAGCCCAATAAACAATCGGCTGCCCCAGCTTAAGGGGACCGCGAGCAGCTGCGCCAGAGGCATCCAAAGGATGGCAATCGGCATAATCACCGCACCATACAGCATCAGAAATCCAACGATCAGGCAGGCAATCGGGCTGATCAGAACTCCGATCAGGGAAAAGCCATGGAAGGTGTTGATCATTACAGGCGCTGTGAAAGCTGTGGCGCTGACAGTGACCTGCAGGGCGGCAACGCCCTTATCAACATGACGGTTTCGTTTGCTGTGCCGCACCGCTTTGCCATACAGGTCATTCAATCTGTCACCCAGCGTGAACATACCCAAGACCGCTAAAAAGGACAGCTGAAAGCCGACATGGAAAAGATCAAGCGGCCTCCACGCAAGGATCACCATCATCGCGACAGACAGGCTGGTCAATGGATCGCTGCGCTCGTCGTACAAACGAGCGCCGAGCAATACAGCGCTCATAACGGCGGAGCGAAGGACAGGTGCTTCAAAATTAAGCAATCTGCAGTATAGTGCCAGAGCGGCCACGACAACAAGAAACCGCCGCCTTGGCGACATACCTGCCGCTGCGAGCAAATATAGTAACGCCCCCGCGAGGATGCTGACATGCAGGCCGGATACCGATAAAACATGAATGATGCCTGTAGCCCGAAAACTCCCCTCGACCTCATCCCCAAGCCCGCCGCGGTCGCCCCAGAGAAGAGCCCGGATCAGTTCGCTCCCTTCTCCTATCGCCTTATCATATAAGTCCCCGAGCCAGATTCTTGCCCGCAGCCATGGATCTGAGGCGATCTTCTGATCTACAGGGGTAAGCATGAGGTCCTTTGCGCCGCTGACTCCGAGGGTGATGCCTCTTTGCAAAAGATAGAGCCTGAAATTAAAGCCCTGGGGATTTTGTCTGCCCAATGGATGGTAAACCGAAGCCGTTATATTGATACGCTGTCCGTCCAGCGGGAGCGGCGCATCCTTGGAAGGGTAGTAAGTCCAATAGGCAGACTTGATATGGTACCTCTTCGCTTGCTCATCTTCAATTTCCACATCACGCAGCAAAGCCTTGACACGTCCGTCATCTTCCCGGCGTTCCGCTAACCCCGCAACCGCAGCGCTTATATGATACTTGCCTTCAGGCGGAAGAACGGGGTTGACGGCCGCCTGAGCGCGAGCCATCCCGGAGAAAAATAGCAAGAAACACAGCCCAAGCAAAAGAGGCTTTCGACTGTACAACAAGAAAACCACAAGCAATACTGAGGATATCAGCCCCGCCGCAGGCAATACAGACGATAGCCCCATCCCATATCCGCCGGCAAAAGTCCCCAACGCAAAACTTAAAGCCAGACAAACAAGAGGCCTTTGGATATAAAAAGCCCTTTGGCTCACAAGCTCAGCCAGATACCGGGCTTTGCGGGTTCGCTTGCGTGATATACCGCCTGGGCTTCACGCGTCAGGCTTTGCGCGTCTGATCCCGGCTGAAAATGCGTCAGGATCAGCCGCTTGACAGCCGCTTGTTTCCCGAGCTCTGCTGCCTGGGCTGCGGTCAGGTGAGGCAGCCGGTCATGCCACTCGTCCGTATGAAAGGTCGCGTCGCAGATCAGCGCGTCCGCATCTTTGCAAAACCCAACCAAAGGCTCCCATCGATTGGTATCGCCGGTATAAACAAGTGCTTTCTCCTCATAGCTTATACGAACAGCATAAGCAGCTACAGGATGGCTGACCGGCTGTGTCTCTATCCGGATACCGTCAATCTCCGCAAGTTCCCTGATATCCCGCAGAATAAACTCGCTCCCTTCACACAGCCGCATCAAAGGATGCTGTTCCAGGGGGGCATAGACAGCCAGCTTCCGCTTGTGTATTTGCAGGTAGTAACGCAGGACCAGCATATCGCTGGCGTGGTCGTTATGCCAGTGTGTCAGGATCACGGCACTGAGCCTCGCCGGGTCCATCAAGGCCATCAGCTTGCTCATGACCCCGCTGCCGCAGTCCATCAGAATTCTGGCCTCCCCGGCTCTGACCAGATATCCGCTGCAAGCGCCGTTTGCCGAAGGATATGTTCCATCACAGCCAATGACCATCAGATCCATGTTCTTCCCTCCCGCTTATGAAATAGCAGATAAAGTGAAGCGGTAAATACCCCCGCGCACAAAAATACGGTTTGGATGGAGGGCATGCCGCCCAGAGACCGCATCACGATCACCATTGCATTATTCAAAAAATGAAAGATGACAGCGAGCCACAGATTCCGGTACCTGATTGTCAGTGCGGATAGAAACAGACCAATGACCGCCAGAGCCGCAAAGCTGTGGAATGAAAAATGCAGCAGCGCGAAAGCAAGCCCGCTAGTAACAACAGCCCGTTTCTTGCCCGCTTTTCGTTCAAGAAATTGAAGCATCACGCCCCGGAACATCAGCTCCTCACAGACAGCAGGTATTAAAGCCGCGCATAGCAGCGCCGCAGCCAGTTCACCCGCGCCTGTTGCCGGCGGCAGACTAACCTCCGTGGGCAAACCGATTCCAATACGCTGCAGCAGCGCCGACCAGACAGCGGTGACAAGCACAGCGGCCAATACATACGCGGCAGAAGAAAGGATCACCAGACCGGCGGGATAGATATCAGGCCGGGTCAATATCCCCTGATACGCCTCCCGCTTCCTGAGCATCAGGAGCAGCGCTGGCACACCGATCAGCAGAATCTCCACGGCTCCCGTATATAAAAACAGGCCGATAACGGTATCCGGAATATAAAGGCCAAAAACCCTGCCAAGAGCGTATACAAGCACAGGGCATAATACAGCGCCGGCAATGTAGCCCGTTCCCCGGTTCCTACTCAAGTGTATAATACCCGCTGGGCCGGTCTCTCCAGGTCATCTCAAGGAAAATATCTTGTCCCGGTTTCAGCCCCTTGTCTATCAACGCGCTGGTCACCGTATGCATCGCAAGCTCCGGTGTGTTGTTGTCCTGGCTCAGGTGCCCCAAGAGCGCGTGCCTGACGCCGCCTTCATATAACTCCATGAGCGCAAGGGCACAGCTGTCATTGCTCAAGTGGCCCCGGCTGCCCAGTATGCGCCGCTTGAGCGAAGCGGAATACCGTTCGTTGCGCTGAAGCATTTCAACATCATGGTTGCTCTCCATCAGCAGCAGGTCGACACCGGCCAGCTGCTTGATGACCCGTTTTGATACAGCGCCCATATCAGTCGCCACCGCAACGCTCCTGCCGCCCCCAAACACCCTGAAGGCAACGGGATCAACCGTATCATGCGTAATGGCAATGGGGCGAACGCCCAGGTCATTGACATAAAAATCGTTCTCGGTCTCAAACACCCGCCTGAGTCCAACTGGGATTTCCCCCACGATTCTCGCCATATTTTCCCAGGTGCGTTCATTGGCGTAGACAGGTATGCGAAACTTGCGGCTAAGCACACCCACGCCCTTGATATGGTCAATGTGCTCATGTGTCACTAATATTGCTGACAAGCTCTCCGGCAGTACGCCGATGCTGTCCAGCGCGCCTGTCAAGGCCTTCCCGCTCAGCCCCGCATCGATCAAAATTCTTGTATCTCCCCCCGCGATGTAGGTAGAGTTGCCGCTTGACCCGCTGCTCAGGGAGCAAAAGTCTAATTTCATGCTGTAATAATCCTGATTTCTTATATATATATATCACCGCCCCATCACTTTTACAGATAACATGACGGCAGAATCAATAATATCAGAGGGACCAGGCAGACGCAAGAAAACCATCAAGAAGGTAATTCATCTAGGGGGTGTTTAAGAATGGATAGTCATGAATATCAAGCCAGCCAGATCATAATGCAGCCGAGTTGAACAATAGCGAGGAAACGCTTAGCAAGTTTCTCATAACGGGTAGCGATCCTGCGAAACATCTTGAGTTTCTGGAAAAAGCACTCTACCAAATGGCGCTCTTTGTACAGGTACCAATCGCAGTCCCAAGGATTCACAGCATTGGACTTCGGCGGAATACAGTAATTGCCGCCGGAATTCTCAATGAATGTGCGAATGTCAGTGGTACCATAAGCCTTATCTGCCAGTATAAAACCCTTTTCAAGCGGAACTTCAGACAACGCTGCTTGCGCTTCAGTTGAATCGTGAAGGTTTCCGGCGGACAGGTGTATGTGAATCGGATTGCCTAACGCGTCGACAATCGCATGGATTTTTGTGGTTTTGCCGCCTCGGCTCAGGCCAATATGCTGGTTGAATTCGCTGTCTACAGCCCCTTTTTTGCACCGGCACTGGCCTGATGGGCCTTTACGGTGCTGCTGTCTATACT
>JAEWRJ010000012.1 GCA_023460055.1 Bacillota bacterium
GCCGCCGAAGGTCTTGCTTAAGAAATCAACGGCCAGCTCTTTGTTGGGGCTGGTGGCGGGCACCACCCAGGACGAGCCGCCCTGGCTGGAGTAGTTCAGGGCGCCTTCGACGTCCAGGCGCGGGATATTGGTGACGCCCCACTTGCCTTCCTGATCCTTGGCCAGCACGATGGAGCCGATGATCCAGCAGCCCTGGATGGTGGAGCCGGCGGAACCGTTGTTGAAGGAGGCGATGTACTCGCTCCAGTCGACGGCTTCCTTGACGATGCCGCTCTCGCGCAGCTTGACGATGGTCTCGACCATGGCTTTGATGACGGGGCTTGAATTGATGATCGGCTTGCCTTCATCATCAAAGAACCACATATCGGCCGACTGGGTCATCATGGAGACGAAGTCGGCGTAGCCGGCCTGGGTCACCAGCATGAACTGGCCGGTGGCTTCCTTCACCTTTTTGCCGATCTCGATGAACTGATCCCAGGTGATGTCCGTCAGGTCGCTGAGGGTATAGCCGGCCTGCTCCAGATAGTCGGTGCGCACAAAGGTCGCGGCCACGCCGTTGTCAAAGGGCACGGAGTAGCGCTTGCCGTCCACGGAAAACTTGTCGATCTTGTAGGAGGCGAAATTATCATAGTCAACCAGGCCATCCATGGCGAAATAGGCGCCGGGGAAGGTATCCAGGAAACGGCGGCCGGAGTTGTCCTGCATCAGCAGAATGTCCGGCAGGGTATCCGTCTGGTTGGCGGAGAGCGCCGCGGTCTGCCTGGTTTCCAGGTCAGCCGAGAGCACTTCGACGATGTTGACGGTTACGTCCGGGTTGATCTCTTTGTAAACCTTGGCCGCTTCTTCCATCGCGTAAAGGTTGAACGCGGGGTCCCAGCACCAGACAGTCAGGGTGGTTTCGGCCAGCGCGCCGGTGATCCCCAGGATCAGCGCCATGGCCAGCAGAAGGGATAAGAGTTTCTTCATGATGTCCTCCTTTATTGTATATACGGATATTCGCATCCGCATACTATCGTGGTACTTGTGATGATTGTACTGTAAGATATGGTCGAATGTCAACGGTTTTAGCTATCATCATTATCCTTTGCGTCAAGATAACAAAGGTTTCTCAGGAGAAATCTGATACTCAGTGAAAACATAACCGCGTGACGCCGGCTGAACCGCTTCCAGGCAAAGCAAAGCGCCGGGCGGATCAAATCTCCTCCCGGCGCTTGATATACATGTCAATATCAAGTTTTCAATTTTCTACCGTGATGATCGCCTGCTCCGTCCAACCAAAGCGAGGGAAGCTGGCCGTGACATGGATCTGCCCGGCATCGCCCTTTGTTTTGACCCAGAAGGCGGTCTGCCCGCCGATCAGGCTCAGCTGCCCGGGGCCGATCAGCTGGCCGGCGCCTTCTACCCTCACTTCCAGGCTTTCCATCAAAAAGGGCATAGCGTTGCCCATCTGATCCCTTACAGAGACCCTCACGCGGGTGGTGTCCCAGTCGCCTGCCTCCAGGACGGTGTCATCCGGAATCATCTCCAGCCGCGCGGGGACGGGGTTTCTGGAGAAGGACCTGCGGATGACTTCTTTGCCCTTGATCGATCCGATAAAGGTCGCGTCTTCCCATTTCATGCCCCAGGCACCCGTCATGTCATCAATGACAACGGGGGCATGCGGCAGCGCCGGGTAATTCCGGCGATCCGGCTTGTAGCTGCCTATCTTTTCTCCGCCGTACAGGAAGGTCACTTCATCGCAGTTGGTCAGGATGACCAGCGGGATCACCCCGCCCACGCTGCGCTCGCCGCGTGCCCAGCAGGTGGCCGGCTCCATGACAATTTCTTCCTCGGGGGACTTCTGGCTGCGGTAGGCGTAGGCCGCCAGCTTGGGGATGCGGAACATATCCATCACGCCGTGATAGCAGATTTTATCACCCGCGCCGAAATCCGCGTGGGTGTTGTAATCAAAGGCGCACCAGCCGACCGCGCCCAGGATCCTGTCGCTGGCGTACATCGCGTTCTGAACCCTGGCGTGGCGCAGCGCGTGCTCAACCAGGCGCTCTTCCTGATCAAAGCGCTTGGTCGGGTACACGTGGCCGTTGTACTCCGTCACCATATAGGGGACATCGTGGCCGAGGCCTGTAACATTCCGGGGATCGCGCAGGATGACCGCCTCGCCGTCCTGCCCCTGCAGATGATCATAGGTCTTGAAATCGCGGATCACTTTGGCCAGGTACTTTCCGTAGCCGTTGTCGTGAATAAAGTCATTCATCGTATAGACATCTTCAAGCAGCTCGCTGCCGGGGATGAAGCGCACGCCGCCTGTGGGGCGGGTGGGGTCCAGCCGCCTGGCCAGGTCGTTTGTGCGGGTATACAGGTCGTGATGGTCCGGCGATTCGTTGATCCGGACCCCCCACATGAAGATGCTGGGGTGGTTCCTGTCGGCCTGGATCATCTGCTCCACATCCTGCACGGCCTGGTTCTGCCACGCTTTATCGCCGATGTGCTGCCAGCCGGGGATCTCTTCAAACACAAGCAGGCCGATCTCATCGCATCTGTCCAGAAAATGGCGCGACTGCGGGTAATGCGAGGTGCGCACCATATTGAGGCCCAGCTCATATTTCAGAATTTCTGCGTCCTTGCGCTGCGCACGCTTTGGCATCGCGTAGCCAACATAGGGGAAGGATTGATGGCGGTTCAGGCCCCTGAGCTTGATCTTTTCCCCGTTGAGATAAAGCCCCTCAGCCCTCACCTTGATATCCCTGAACCCGACGCGGACCTCCTGATGGTCGATTTCCTCAGTGCCTTTGAGCAGCGCGCAATCGACGGAGTAAAGCCTGGGGCTTTCAAGGGACCACAGCGCTATGTTTGACAGCGAATTGAGCCGGATATTCGCGTGAGAACCGCTTGATATGGCCGTATGCCCCTGGGCGATGACTGTTTCGCCGTCCCGCAGGACGATCCGGGCGGCATAGTCCTGCGCTTCCTTTTCGTTGAGGCCGTCCAGGCAGATCTCGGCCAGCAGGCCGGCACTGTCCGCCTGTACATCCGACGTTGACAGGAACACGTGCTTGATGTGAACGGGCGGCACGACGCGCAGGGAGACTTCACGGTAGATGCCGCCATAGGTCAGATAATCGATGCTGCCACCAAAGGGGGGCGTGTCCGGCCGCTCGGTCGAATCCACCGCGACGGTCACTTCATTGTCGCCGTCAAAGCGGACAAGATCCGTAATCTCCACGCTGAACGCCGTGTAACCGCCCTTGTGCTCGCCCGCGGGTGTGCCGTTGATAAAGACGCGGGCGTAATTCATGACGCCTTCAAAATCGAGGAAGAGGCGCTGCCCCTGCCACCCGGGCTCAAGCGAAAGCAGGCGCTTGTAGCAGGATACAAAGCAGAAGGCCGCGTCATCGAAGTAATTGTAGGGCAGCTCGATGTTGGTGTGCGGCAGGCATACCTGCTGATAGCCTTCGCTGCCCGCCACTCTGCCCAGATCAGCCTCCCCTGAGAAATGAGGTTTATACAGCCAATCCCGGTTGATGGATATGATGCTTCGCATGCCGGCTTCTCCCTTCGGGTTGCTTATGATGTACCTGTATTATGGCATAGAAAAGGAAATAATGAAACACCGGCTCTTCTCTTTGTCGCCCGGGATAGGGGCGGCCGGGAGCATGCCTTGCTTGGCTGACTGATGTCGACCGATTGACAGGCCTGCCCATTAATACTGATACCAAACTTTAACGCATCGTCGCGTCGGTCCTTTTGCCTCGGCGCTATGTCTCCGGCAGCTTGACGTAACGCTGCTACGCCTGCGCTCCCGCTCCTTGCGCACAGACAAAATGACTCAACGCTTTGGATGCGTTAACGTTTTACATCAGTATTATGTTGCAAGCACGCGAACGCGCAGGGAAGCGGCGAGTCTAGCCTTTGAACAAAATTTTTATTTTCACAAGAAAAGGCTTGCTATTTGGGAAAACGCTCGTATAATAAATAACGAAGAAACATGAATCATATTTCATGTTCCGGGAGGGTGAAGTATGGATTTTTCGTTGAGCAGGGAGCACGAAACAGCCAGGAGCATGTTTGCTCAGTTTGCGCTGCAGGAAGCGGCGCCGATCGCGCGGGAAGTGGATGAAAACCACCGTTTCCCCCGTGAGACTGTGGAAAAAATGGCGCGCTGCGGCATGATGGGCATCCCCTTCGCGCGGGAGTTCGGCGGGCAGGGCTGTGATACCCTTTGCTACATATTAGCTGTGGAGGAGCTGGCGAAGCACTGCGCGACCACCAGCGTGATTCTTTCCGCCCACACCTCTCTGTGCGCAGGGGCCATTGACCGCTACGGCACCAAGGCGCAGAAGGAAAAGTACCTGACACCGCTTGCCAGGGGCGAGAAGCTGGGCGCTTTTGCTCTGACGGAAGCCGAGGCTGGCACCGACGCGGCGGGTCAGCAGACCCGCGCGGTGCCTGAGGGGGACGAGTGGGTCCTAAATGGCAGCAAGATTTTTATCACCAACGCGCAGGAGGCTGATACCTATGTGGTGATGGCCATGACGGATAAGGCGCAGGGCACGCGCGGCATCTCCGCTTTTATGGTGGAGAAGGGTACGCCCGGTTTTTCCTTCGGGCCGCCGGAAAAGAAGATGGGCATACGCGGCTCACAGACCAGGGAGCTGATCTTTATCGACTGCCGCATCCCCAGAGAAAATCTGCTGGGGGCTGTGGGGAAGGGCTTTGGCATCGCGATGGGCACGCTGGATGGCGGCCGCATCGGCATCGCCGCCCAGGCGCTGGGCATTGCCGAGGGAGCTTTTGACAAGGCGCTCCATTATACGATGGAGCGCAGGCAATTCGGCAAGTCCATCGCCAAGTTCCAGAATACGCAGTTTCAGCTGGCTGATATGAAGACGGAAATCGAGGCGGCCCGCTGGCTTGTGTACCGCGCGGCGGTCATGAAGGACGCGGGCAAGCCCATAAGCCTCGAGGCGGCGATGGCCAAGCTGAAGGCGGCGGAGGTGGCCAGCGAGGTCACCCGCAAGGCTGTACAGCTGATGGGCGGCTATGGGTATATCCAGGAGTACGACGTGGAACGTATGATGCGCGACGCCAAGATCACCGAGATCTATGAGGGGACCTCCGAAGTGCAGCGCATGGTAATTGCCGGATCGCTTTTGAAGTGAGGGAAGAAATATGAATATTATCGTATGTGTCAAGCAGGTGCCCGATACCAACGAAGTGCGTATCGATCCGGTCAAAGGCACGCTGATCCGCGAGGGTGTGCCCGCGATCATGAACCCTGATGACAAGGCGGGGCTGGAGGCCGCGCTGGAGCTGAAGGACCGCCTGGGGGCGAAGGTCACTGCGCTTAGCATGGGGCCGGCGCAGGCCGATGCCGTCTTGCGGGAGGCGCTGGCGATGGGGGCCGATGAGGGCATCCTGATCAGCGACCGGGCCTTTGGCGGCGCGGATACATGGGCGACCTCCTCCACCCTGGCGGCGGCCATCTCAAGCCTTCCCTATGACCTGATCATCACGGGCCGCCAGGCCATCGACGGCGATACCGCCCAGGTAGGGCCGGAGATCGCCGAGCACCTGGGCCTTCCTCATATCAGCTATGCCTCCGCGATCGACGTGTCGGGGAACACCCTGACTGTCCGCCAGACGCTGGACGATCGGGAGCAGGTGGTCACGGCAATGCTGCCGGCCCTGGTGACGGCGCTGGGCGGGATGAACCAGCCTCGCTACATGACGCCGGGCGGCATTTTTGAAGCCTTCCGCGAGAAGGAGATCCGGGTGCTCAGGCGCGAGGATGTGCCGGTGGATGAGGCGAATATCGGCCTGGCCGGCTCGCCCACCAAGGTAAAGCGCTCCTTCCCCAAGGCGGTGAAAGCGCCCGGCATGACCATCGAGCGGGACGCGGACGAATCGGCGCAGTTCATCCTGGATAAGCTGCGCGAAAAGTACTTGCTGTGAGCGGGGGAGAGAAAGCTGTGAAGAAGGAATATACAGGCGTTATGACATTTGCCCAGCAGGCGGAAGGGGTTGTCAGCTCCGTCTCGCTGGAGCTGATCGGCAAGGCCCGTGAACTGGGCGGCCCGGTCACGGCGGTGCTGCCGGGCAGAGATGCCGGGCATCTGGCTGAGGAACTGATCGCGCATGGCGCGGACCGCGTGGTGGTGATCAATGATCCGGCTCTTGAAGTTTATACCACCGAATATTACACCCAGGCGCTGTGCGCGGCGGTGAACAGCTATCCTCCGGATATCCTGCTGATCGGCGCGACGGCTGTCGGGCGGGATCTGGGCCCCCGCGTAGCCGCCCGGCTGCATACTGGCCTGACGGCTGACTGCACTGCCCTGGAGATCGACCCGGACAGCGGGAACCTCTTGATGACCCGCCCGGCATTTGGCGGCAACCTGATGGCCACGATCATCTGCCCCGAGCACAGGCCCCAGATGGCCACCGTGCGCCCCGGCGTGATGGTGCGCGCCCTGCGGGATGACAACAGGCAGGGCGAGATCATCCATCTGGACGTAAAGTTGCAAATGAACAGGCGCTGCGTCATCGTGGAAGAAGTGATCATGAAGGCAAGCAAAAAGGTGGATATCCAGCAAGCCCGCGTGCTCGTATCGGGCGGTCGCGGCGTGGGCGGCGCCGAGGGCTTTAAGCTGCTGGAGGAGCTGGCTGTCTCCCTGGGCGGCGAGGTGGCGGCCTCCCGCGCGGCCGTGGATGCGGGCTGGCTGGATAAGGAAAGCCAGGTCGGACAGACGGGCAAAACCGTCCGCCCGGGCCTATACTTTGCCGTCGGCATCAGCGGGGCCATCCAGCACCTGGCCGGCATGGAGGAGAGCGATTTCATCATCGCGATCAACAAGGACCCGCAGGCGCCGATCTTCAGCGTGGCGGACGCGGGAATCGTGGGCGATTACAGCAGGATATTGCCGAAGCTGATCGAGGCGTTGGGGAAACAATAGGGAAGCAATAGGGGCAACCATTGGGAAGCAATAGGGAAGCGATGGGGGTTGCCGTTGGGAGATGACGGGGCCAGGTCAACGCTTTATAGCAATGGGGGCACCAGCTCAACGCCGGTGCCCCCATTGCTTTCCAACCGCTTCCCGTGGCCGAAGGCCACGCTTCCCCATTGCTTCCCTATTGTTCCGCTGCTTCGTTGTACTCCTGTGTGAGTATGTCCATCAGTTCCTGTACGGGCATGATCCTGTCGGCACGCCAGGCGTTCGCGCCGGCGAAGGCAAAGCCGTTTTTCAGCTTGCCTTTGCGGGCGTTCATCAGGGCGAGGGAGATGCAGTAGGGGGCTTCTTCCTTCTTGCAGGAGCTGATGCAGTGGTAGGGGCAGGCTTTGGGCTTTTTGTTGCCTTTGCCGGCCTCTTCCAGGAAATCGTTGATGATGGCGCGGCCGGGCAGCCCGACGGGGCTTTGGATGAGGCCGAGGTCCTCCTGATTGCAATTGATGTAGGCCTGCTTGAAGTCATCCGAGGCGTCGCATTCCTCGGTCGTCACAAAGCGCGTCGCCATCTGAACGCCTGCGGCACCAAGCCCCAGAAGCCTGCGGATATCAGCGCCCGTATACACGCCCCCGCCCGCGATGAGGGAGATCGTCTTTCCGGATTGTTCCTCAATGCCCTTTATCTCATGCACGACATCGGCCACGATAGTCTCAAGGTTGTATTTTTCATCCCCGATCTGCTCGGGGAAAAAGCCCGGATGCCCGCCGGCCAGCGGCCCTTCCACAACGATCGCGTCAGGGGCGAAGCTATACTTTTTCAGCCAGACCTTTGATATAAAGCCCGCCGCCCTAGCCGAGGAAACGATCGGCACCAGTTTGGTCCGCATGCCTTCGCTTAAAAAGGAAAGAAGGTCAAGCGGCAGCCCAGCGCCGGCGAAAATGATATCGATCTTCTCTTCAAGGGAGGCCTTCACCATCTGGGCAAAATTGCTCATGGCCACCATGATGCTGACGCCCAGGACACCTTTTGTCTTCTCACGGGCTTTGCGAATCTCCTCCTTCAGCACCCGGATGTTCGCGCCGATGAAATCGCTGTGATAGTCCGGTTCGTTCATGCCGGTTCCGGCGGCCGATATCACGCCGATGCCGCCGGCGTTTGCCACGGCGGACGCAAGCCCGCTGAGCGATACCCCGATGCCCATCCCGCCCTGCACGATCGGCAAAGCGGAGGACAGGTTTCCCATATGAAGGCCTTTACCGTTCCATATCATCATGTTACTTCCATACCAAGTTCGATTGTGTGCCGCTGACAGCAGGAGGTCTTCTGAAACTGTCAAGCCGCAGGGTGATTGCAACACAGAATTGATATTGTATACAAAAATGAACTTAAACATTGGGGAAGCGATTGGGAAGCGATTGGGAAGCGGTGGGGGCTCCATTGGAAACGACAACGTGAAAGTAGATATAATAAAAGGTACAAGAGGCTGGTGGGCATTACTTTCTTAACTTTTTGCAACGTAAGCCCCAACAACAACATAATATTTGCCGTTTTCGTTTTCACCAATTTCATCAATGAGAAAAGTTGCAGTATCCGCATACTGTTCCAGTTTCTTGGGTAGACAGCCTATAAAGTCAATACAGGAAACTTCATATCGTTCTTTGTCATAGTCGTAATCTATAGATACTTCATCACCTTCATCGCAAATACTGATATTGTCCTGAGCTTCTTGCCCGGAATTAGTAGTCAACCTGCCGGATGCCAACATTTTACCAGATGACTTTGGTTTGGCTGGTCGATAGAAACCAACGCTGAAAGTGATCTTTTTTTCTTCCGGCTTTACTGAGAAAATCATCCCATATATCGGCTCACCAAATTTGAGGAAATCATTAAGCATGTCCTGGATCTTCCCGCGATATACATACCCGAGAAGTTGGTTGTTTGACCATAACTGGATTGCCTTAGAATCGTAAGCGTTGGTTGAATCGGGGATAAATGATATTACGTCACCTGGATGAAAGATAGAAAAGTCCTTCACCACTTCGATTGCCATGGCAATATCAACTTCTTGGTAATGATATGCTAGGGGTACACCACCAATTGTTTTTGGAGGTATGGGTATTTGGGCTATGTGTGTCTTGACTTCGGGTATCTTATGTGCTGATTGAAATGGGATTGCAGGAAGCCTGATACTGTTCTTTTTTGACTTTCTAAACAAAATTAGAGTTACAATAGCAAAGGAAAGTAATAAAATCCGCACAACGAGGTTTCTTTCAGCTATAAATCCCATAAGCGCAACAACAGAAATGACAATATAGACAAAGCGAAGCATCTTGCCTCCTGCTTTGCCTTCATGCTTTATTTGATCTCCTTGGCCTGGTGGTACATATCCTTGCTGCATGATATCCTCCCTAATAGTAAGACTCAGCGAAATGCATCAATACGTTTACTGTTTCTGAAAGTATACTGCTTTCCCTTACAATAAACAAGGAAATCCAAAAAATCATTCACTTTCTTTCATTCTTGTCATTGTGTTCTATGGAAAAGTGCAATGAAATGAAGGAATAGAAGTCACGGAATACAAACGAAATAGACCATATTTTGATGTGGATGAGTTCTTTTGATATTCACGCTTATTTCAATGATGATGTAAGCACGAATATCAATGACTTAGTTCGATAGCTCATTCACAGTGATAAGCCGGCAGCCTTTGCTTTCGTAATACTGCAGCATCTCACCGATTTTTGTCTTGTCATAGCTGGTCACGCAATCCGACAGGACTGAAACGGTGTAATCTGCTTTTCTCATATTGAAGCAGGTTGACTTGACGCAGGCCGTTGCATCGGCGCCTGCAATGATAAAGTCATTGATATCCTGTCTGCTGATGAAGTCAGCGAACGCCTCGCTGGTCAGCGCATTCCCCTTGGATTTGATAAAGATGTTATCTGATACGATCTTCATCTCAGGAACCAGTTGAGCACCTATCGTATCGGGCTTGAACGTCCTTGTGCCGGCGGATAAATTGTAGTGCCATATGTAGACGACTGGATCCCATGTTCAGCTGCCCAATCAATGGCCTGATTGATGTTGCCGATGATATCCTTGTAGTGTTTTGTGATATCATTCTGAATATCAATGACGACCAATGCCTTTTTCTGCATACTGTCTCCTCCTGAACGATGCTTCAATGAATTATTCCTCAACGACTCGGAGAATATCCCTGCCCGTCTGCGTATAAGCATAGGCTCCCCTCAGAGCCGCGTCATCGGGATGGGTGGCGCGGCAGATGGGGAGGACGCAGGTCCTCCCGATGCCAGACATTAGCAGGTGGAGCGATTTTGAGATCTGCCCGCCGATGATCACCTTGTCCACCGGCAGGTCCTGAAGATGGGACGAGAGAAGCGTGCCCAGGTGCTCCCCGGTCTGCTCAAACAGATATAGCGCCCGGGGGTCGCCGTCTTTGGCAAGCGAGGCGATATCCTTTACTTCCGCTGCGCTGCCCGTCCGCTCCGTCCATTGCTTTTTGATGGCCCGGCCGGATACATAGTCTTCCGCGATGCCGGAAAGAAAAGGCAGGTTCCACAAAGATCTGGCGGGGGAGAGTACGGGGCGGACGAGTATCCTGCCGGCCTGGCAGATGACAAAGCCCAGGCCGGTGCCCAGCATCACGCCCGCGGCGCAGTCAAGGCCCTTGGCTTCTCCATCGGCCATTTCACCCAGCAGGAAGGCCACGCCGTCATGCACGAAGGATACCTCGGCATCGGGCAGCACCTTCCCGATCTCATCCTTCAGGCTGATGCCCCGGATGGCGGAGAACTTGTGCGTCATCAGGCTGATGCCTCGGTCATAGTCCATCGGCCCCGGCATGCTGACCGCGACGCGGGCGGCGGGATGCGCCTTGAGGAAACCCAGGATGGGCCCGATGATCTCTTCTTTTGTTCCGCTTTCCCGAATGGCGAAAAGACCCGGCGCCGCGAAAATCCCGCCTTTGAAGGCGCTGTGCTTCACAAAGCTGCCGCCGATATCCAGCATCACGCAATCGGTCATGGGGCGCTCCTTACAGCTTGTGGCATTCAAAGCCCAGCAGTTTTCCCAGATCGATCACCGCCTGCGTTTGGTCGCCGGCGGCCAGGGCATAGTGCTGGGTGACGCCGATCTTGATCAGCTTGTCAAACAGCTCCCGGCAGCTCTGGCCGACGGGGCGGAACCTGCCATGCGAGTAGGTGGCCAGGTGCGGCGTCTGCGGCAGAGACTCGACCAGGGTGACCGCCATGACAAACTCGCCGTTACGCTGGGATACATGCGCCATCGTGTGCAGGCCCTGGGGGAAGACATGCCAGGCAAAAGGAGCGCCGGCATGCTTGTATTTGGTCTTGGCAAAGCGCACATCCCGCGATATGCGGGTGACGCCGCCGGGGGCTGTGTAATCGTTGGGGCCGGCGTGTCCGCCCTCAAAGGTATCGGTCTTGAGGTCCACGTGGAAGGGCTCGATGAAGTGGATGTGCCCGCCCGCCAGCAGTTTGAGGAAATAGGCGGCCAGACCCGCGCCGATGTCCCCCTCGGGAACAATTACGCATTTTACATTCTCATTGCTTGGGTAGAAGCCGGGGCGCAGGCCTACTTTTTCAAACAGCACCGTATCGATGTCGTTGAGTACCAGCAGGTCGCTGCCGTGGGCCGCGGCCTGGCGCTCCATGCCCATCGTCGCGCGCACGGAGGCGAGGAACTTGTCCTCATCCACGTCCGGCAGCACGGGATAGCTATCCTTGAGGCGCTGCATGACGGCCCGGGCTTCTTCCGGGGGCACGGCCTCGATAAAATCGCACAGCTCGGCCACGGAGAGGAAGTTGAGCTCCGGGCCTGCCTTCATGAACACAGAGTAGGGATCCACATAGGTGGACCACATCACCTCGTTATAGCAGGCGAGCAGGCCGATGCGGCTCTCCTTTAAGATAGCGCGGGCGCGGGCGGCATTGGCGAAGCCGCCCAATCTGTCAAGCAGCATCTCCCAGGTGCCGGAGGCGATCTCCATCATCGGGCGCTTGTAGCGGGCGACATCCCCGCTGCCCTCAAGCGAGCCGACCAGCCCGCCGCAGCAGAGGTATTCCGCAAACTCATCCTCATCATGCGTGTCGCCCAGCTCCACGCTGTCCCGGAGGCGCCAGGCGTAGAGGACGGGAACGGGCGGCATGTCTCGCAGGAAGCGGTTGAGCGCGAAATCCTCCGCCCAGCTGAGGTACACGGCCAGCACGCAGTCTACCGCTTCCTCTGTGAACAGGCGGATGGCGCGGCGGGTATCCTCCGCTGTATAGATGATGCCGGGGAATACGGGATCAAAGCGCTCCGACGCAGTCCGGACCATCCAGGCCGCTTCCTTCTCCTTGCGATCGGCATAGGAGCCGCCGGGCGTACCCTCGCCGATCTTTTGGAAACGGGCGGGGGAGATCAGGAACAAACCTACCTTTGGCTTGCGCATAGCGTTACGCTTCCTTTTTCAGATGAGTCTTGTGGATGGTGACGGTGCCGGCACCCAGGTTGGTGATCGTATATTTGCCCAAGTTCGCCGGGATGACCGCCATGTCCATGCTGTTCATGATATAGAACTTGGAAGGATCATCAGCCGATTCCACCCGGACCTTTTCGCCGTCCACCAGGGCCAGCACATGGAAAAGGCCGTCGGTATCATCGGTGATGGTCTTATCAAAAATCAGGTTGCGCAGGGAGAAATACAGCAGGTCGTGCTCGCCCACGATGATCTCCCTGAAGCCTTCGCCCTCGCGTACCAGGCCGCCGTGATTGACGAGGTTCTGTTCCACCCAGTCTTTGGTGTATTCCTTTTTGATGACCTCGCTGCCCATCTCCAGGTGAATGGGGCGGGGCAGGCCGGTCTGAGGATCGGTGCGCTGGTAGTCGTAGAGCTTATAGGTATATGACCCGACAGTCAGGCAGCCGATCTCCAGGATCACCTGGTTGCGGCCAGAGGCATGGATGGTGCCGGCGGGGATCATCACCTGGGTGCCGGGCTTTGAGTGCACGTAGTTGACATACTTTTCATAGTCCATTTGCTCGCCCGACTTCTGCGCGCAGCGGGCCTGTTCAAAGAACGCATCGCAGCTGTTTTCGTTGTTGAAGCCCAGATAGGTCTTGGCATCCATTCCGGTCACGCAGATGTAGTAGCTTTCATCCTGCCGCCCCAGCTCGTCATGGTTGCTCATCACGTACTCGGCGCCCGGGTGGCACTGGATGGACATGTTGCCGGAGGCGTGATAGGTATCATCATAGTTAAAGCGGATGGGGAAGTAGCCGCCGAATTGCTCGTACGCCTGCCGGCCTAGCAGCTTTTCGCCCATCGCCTGGACGAAGGTGAAAAAGGGCGCCTCAAATTCGTAGCTGTCGGTCTTGGCGACGATGGAGACTTCCATGGGGATCATGTCGAATACCCAGGCGCAGTTGCGCATTTCCTTGGGCAGATTGCGCAGACGGTGGATATAATAGCCTCCCCATACGCCCTCCAGGTACACGGGGCGGCAGCGGAAGGGGCGCTCTACCAGTTCCTCAAACAGGGTGTTCAGGTCTTTAAAGGACAGCATCTGCATGCTTTCGGGCACATCGGCGCTGATGTACCAGTCAAGCCTGCCCGACCTGATCAGCTCCCAGCGCACCTCGATGGCAATCTCAAAGTCCACATAATAGTTGCGGCGCATGGTCTGGCTGTAGGGCAGATCCTTTAAGGCGCCGATGTTTCGGACATGGCCGTTTTTGTAAGCCAGTACCGCGGTGCGGGGGGTGACATCCATCCACACCCTGGCGTCATACGACTGCTCAAGTTCATGCGCTAGCGCGCCTAGGCCGTACACCAGCACGCCGCGGGAGGCGGCCAGGGTCTCCCTGAGCTCGGCAACCTTCCCTGCGTCCTGCAGGCCGACGAAGCCGTCCCTGTACCTGCGGCCGTAGAGCAGCACGGGATCACGCTCCCTGTCTTCAGGCAGGTAGGGGCTGACGATCGCCTCGATTTCCTCTGCGGGTTTCAGCAGGGTGGCCGCGTCAATAAACAGGATGCCGGCACCCGCGCACTGCTGGCGCAGCACGTTGACCAGGCTTTCATAATCGGCGCCCGGATAGGCATCCAGGCCCAGACGCTTGCCTTCCTTGAGCAGGGAGGCCAGCTTCTTTGCCACGGCATGCACGCCTGCGGCGGGGATGACATCGCGGCCTGATACCCGGTTAACCGCGCTGGGGTCGCTGTAGGGGTAGGGGTGAAACATAAAGCTCATATCATTCGTTCTCCTTGTCGGTCTATTATACTACATGATCTAACATCTTGCTTCATAAATCAGCATCGCGCCTTGCGGCTTGATGAAGGCCGGTATGCCGCTGCCTTCTTCCTCGGGCGTTGCCCAGCTGTTCCACCGCGCGCCTTCAAGCGACAGGCTGACCGGCTGGTCCTCATCCGTATCGTTCCACAGGACGGCGGCCTTGCATCCGTCCGCGCGTTCAAAGAGGGCTGCCTTCACCTGTTCATTGCCGTTTATCAGGCCTTCCTGGGCCAGGAAGCGCCCTTCCAGGAGATAATCGCGGTGAGCGCTGCGCAGCCGGGCCAGCTTTTTGCTGTAAATCCTGTCCTCTTCGCCCTCATCATCCAGGATGTACTCCTTATCGGTGAAGTATCGAAGCTCCATCTCCAGCTTGTATCCGTACAGCAGCGCGTAGTTGGCAAAGCGGCGGGAGACTGAGGGGTTGGGGTTGCGGATCGTGATCAGGGTCTGGGGGAAAGTGAAGCGGAACATCTCGGGCATCATCAGGGGGCCCGAGCCGTCAGCGCCCCGGTGGACGGCGCCCCTGGTGCCGATGCCGGGAACGGCAGCGCCTGTGCCTTTGGCCCCGGGGAAGCTGCCGATGCCGTGCAGGCAGTCCAGGAACTGGGAGTGCACATCGGTCACGTGTTCGGTCATGTAGGCGTAGTTCTCGTGGCTGTCGACCTGCGCGCGGATCCTCTTGTGCAGGCGGACGCGCCCCTGGGCATGGGAAAGGGAGGGCTTGTCCATCGGGTGCGGGTGGCTCTCGTCAAAGCAGGGGTAGGGCGGCATGCCGCCGATCTGGTCGTAGAGGATGCCGTCGGCGCCCAGGCCGTGTATCCAGTCCGCGCGCCGCGCCATCAGCTCATGCCACTCCCCGCAGCTGGGGCAGATGGTGGCAAAGGGCTTCTTTGAGAAATAGTGCAGGTAGTCGCTGTGGCAGTACTTGTCTTAGTACTCATAGTAGGGGGTGCCCCAGCGTGTCTTGCCTTCGAGCTTATGGCCTGTCTCGCGGTAATAGTCCGAGCCCACGTCCATCAGGTGG
>JAEWRJ010000013.1 GCA_023460055.1 Bacillota bacterium
GTTTCCGCGCACACCGAAATGCACCTGTTGAGGCAGAAGCTGTATGAGTATGGCTTCTGCTTTGAAAGTGAGACTGTAGTTCGCGCAAACGGCAGGTTTTATACCGTGCTCTTATCACGGCGCGGCCATACGGAGTACTCACCCCGCCAGCTGTATACAGGCATTGAGCTGCGGGGAGAGTGCGTGACAGAGTATTTGCGGTGGCGGCGCGATATCACGGCAGCCCGGCGTGACGATGTGAGCCGGGTCCATATCAAATGGCTGGAGGAGGAGATTGAGTGTGAAAACGGCAACAAATCAGACGATATATGATATCATCAACGATTTCGCTCCCTTTGATACGCAGGAGGAATACGATAACTCCGGTTTTCTGATCGGGGATATCAAATCAGAGGTTTCGCGCGTACTGATTGCGCTGGACGTCACGCCCGAAGTCATTGATGAGGCGCTCCAAAGGCAGGCGCAGCTGCTGATTTCGCATCACCCCTTGATGTTTCACCCGGTCAAAAGCATTCGGGATGACAATTATGACGGGCTCATCCTGTCAAAGCTGGTCAGGAGCGGGCTGTCCCTTATCAGCGCGCACACCAATCTTGATGTGAGCGGGCTGAGCGGCGGCGCGGTCATAGCCAAACGCCTGGGGCTGCGGAACATCCGCGCCGGGAAAGACCCGGTTCTGACCCTCGGTGAATTCCAAGAGCCATTGACAGCGCGTGAGCTTGGAAAAATGATAGGCGATCTCATCGGTATGAGGTCGCGCTGCTACGGATCTCTTGATACCAATGTATCCGTGCTTGCTCTGGCCGGCGGCGCTTATGACACAGGCTTCACCAATGCCCGGGCAGAGGGGGCTGATGCCCTCCTGACGGGAGAAGTGCGCTACCATAACGCGATCGCTGCGTCCCAAAGCGGATTTATTCTCTTTGACGGAGGACACTATCATACAGAGGCATGGATGATGGATGAGCTGGCCTTCTATTTACAAAACAGGCTTAATCTACTACAATATTCAGTGGAAGTATATGCGTCTGAGCGGCACCACCATTCAGAGGGATATACTTTATGAGGAGGAAGAATGAACCAACTTGAACTTTTGTGGCAATATCAGCAGGCGGATATTGAGGCAGACAATCTTGAAACCCTGATCCGCAGATCACCCAAGCGTCAAAAACTGGTGAAGCTGCGTGATTCTTTTCAGGATCTTCAGAAGAACCTCAAGCAGGTGGAGGACGAGGTGCTGGCCATGCTGGACCGCATGGATGCCTTAAAGGACGCCATCTCCCTGAGCGAGGATCAGATCAAGCAGCTTCAGGTCCGGGTTCAAAGCGAGCCGGCAGCGGATAGCGCGCAGGTCCGCGGCTATATCGAGGAAGCACAGAGGCTGTCCGGTTCCCTGCAGGATTTTGAGCATGAGACGCGCAGGCTTCGTAAAATTGCCGCTGACCGTGACCGCGTACAGCGTGACCTGAAGATCAGGCTGGTAGCCGCAAAGGAGGAGTTCATTCCTCTGCGTGATGAGTTTGACGCGGAATACAAGCAGGCTCAGGTGCAGGTGGAGCAGTTGCGTGAGAAAGCAAAAGAAAAGATGGCCGGCATAGAGCCCCAGTATATTGAAAAGTACAATACAATCAAGCAGCAATGCACTCCGCCTATCGCCAAGCTTCAAAACGGACAGTGCGGCGGATGCAATATGTCTTTCCCTTCATCGGTATTGAGCAGCATTAAAAACGGCAAGCTGGTTGAGTGCGAAACTTGCGGCCGCATGGTGATCACCTGATTCCAACGCTTTTACGCTGATGAGGCAGCTGAATGGTCGCATGCCTATGGCATGAGGAAAGTCCGAGCACCGCAGGGCAGGGTGCCAGCTAACGGCTGGTGGAGGCGACTCCAAGGCAAGTGCAACAGAGAGATACCGCCGAGTAATCGGTAAGGGTGGAAAGGTGCGGTAAGAGCGCACCGGCGGCCTGGCAACTTGACCGTCATGTAAACCCCACTTGGTGCAAGATAGATGAAAGCGCATGGGGCGGCCCGTCCCGCTTTCGTAATCGCTTGAGCCTTCCGGCGACAGAAGGCCTAGATAGATGACCATTCCAGACAGAACTCGGCTTACAGGCTGCGCTCATCATTAGTATAAAGAAATCGCCCCCTACTTTGGAGGCGATTTTTATATGTGGCAATATGGGCATTAATGCCGCTGCGCGCTACGGAACTGACGCCGGCGTTTCCATTGTGCTATGGTGCTTCGGGTCAGGTTTATGAGATCGCCGCCGAAGAAGAGGAATAGATTAACCAGGCTGAACACCAGCGCGGCGCGATCAGCCCAGCTGCCGATGAACAGAGCATAAAGATAATATACAGCGTTGAGCAGTCCCAGCCACTTCATTTTGACTGGCAATACAAAGAACAGCAGCAGTTCATTTTCCGGGTAGAGAATGGCGAAGGCGAAAAACATGGACATGAGCAGGAAGTGGTTGGTGCCAATGCCTGAGATCACCGCAGCCAGGATGGCCCCGACGACACCGATGATGAAGTATAACAGGAACCTGCGGGCACCCCATTTGCTTTCAAGGGCTGTCCCGATGAAATAATAAAAATACATATTCAGCGCTGCGAACAGAATGCTGCCCGCGGGGGGAATGATGATAAAGCTGATCAGCCTCCAGACCTCCCCCTGGTAGACAAGCGGCATGAACAGCAGCATACGGAAATACAGCCCAAAAGAAGGAAAGAAGAGATTAAGCGCATATATACCCGCCATGGCGAATATTATGTACTTGAAAAAAGGAGCTATTCGAAAGCGGTATAGCTTCCTTTCCAGTTGATTCATCAGTTTCATGGTATATTTCCTCACATTTCATGGTATTGATCACAGGAATATTCTACTATTTACCGTGAGAAGCGTCAAGTTCAAAGAAATACATAAATATAAGAATTTATGCTTGACAAATGAATAAGTATGCACTACAATGTTTGGGTAACCAAGAAGGAGGATCGTAAAGATATGAAGAAGTTATTTATTTTAATTCTGACCTTGTGCATGGTTCTGACAGCATCAGGCGCGCTGGGCGAAAGCGTTAAAGTAGGCACCAACGCCGAATTTCCCCCCTTTGAATTTATCGCCGATGACGGAAGTATCCAGGGGTTTGATATTGAGCTGATCAGCGCGATTCTGGACCTCGCGGGGATTGAATACACAGTTGAGTCCATGGAGTTTGATGCTTTGCCCGCGGCGCTTGAAGCCGGACAGATTGATGTCGCGATTGCCGGTATGACCATCAGCGAGGAAAAAAGCCAGAGTGTGCTGTTTTCTGAACCTTACTTCAGCGCCACGCAAAAAATCATCGTCCTTGCTGATTCACCCATCAATATGGTTGAGGATATCAAAGCCGGCATGAAGATCGGCGTTCAGCTGGGCACCACCGGCGATATCTATGTCACCGATTCGATGGAAGGCATTGTCTGCGAACGCTACAGCAAAGCGCTGGATGCCATTATGGATATGAAGAACGGCCGCATCGACGCGGTGATGGTTGACTCCGCTCCCTCCAGCGTGTTTGCCAGCGAAATCGAAGGCCTGAAGGTACTGGAAGAAAAGCTCTCCGACGAGCAGTACGGCATCGCGGTGAAACTGAATAACGTTGAGTTGATGGAAAAGATCAATGACGGTCTGGCCGCGCTAAAAGAGAATGGCAAGTTTGAAGAACTGTACGCCAAATATTTTGAAGCGATTGAATAATGACTTAATTTCTGGTACAGTTTCAAGGCCGTGGACGAATAGCGCCGCGGCCTTGATACTGTCTGGTCGGAGGAGAACTTGAGCGATTTTTTTCAGCGCATAGCCGCGGATTTTAATACAAATCTGATCGTCGGCGACCGCTATCTGATGCTGCTGAGCGGCCTAGGTACAACACTGGTCATTGCGCTTGGTGCGGCCGTTATCGGGACTATCCTGGGCACCGTGATAGCCTTGATGCGCATTTCAACGTGGAAGCCATTTAAGCGTGTGTATCCGCTGCGTGTGCTGGCGAGCGCTTATGTTGATCTGATCCGCGGCACGCCTGTTGTTGTGCAGCTGATGATCATGTATTACATTATTCTGGCGTCGACCAGCCTGAGCCGTGAATTGATCGCGCTGATCAGCTTTGGCGTCAACTCCGCCGCCTATGTGTCGGAGATGGTGCGAAGCGGTATTCTTGCCATCGATAAGGGACAAACGGAGGCCGGCAGGTCGCTTGGCATGTCGCATTTGCAGACCCTGGTGCTGATCGTGCTGCCCCAGAGCATTCAGGTAATTTTGCCAAACCTGTTCAACGAGTTCATCATGCTGCTGAAGGAAACCTCTGTTGTTGGCTTTATCGGGCTGATGGATCTGACCAAGGCAGGCGACTTTATCAGAAGCCGCACCTATTCAGCTTTTTTCCCGCTGATTACTGTAGCATTCATCTATTTCACGCTGATCACCCTGCTGACGCGTGTCTTTACATCGGTAGAAAAGAAACTGCGAATGCGGGACTGAAGCATAAACACGATAATAACAGGGCAGGCATTGATTGCCTGCCCTGTTATTATCGTAAACCGCGGTTTATTCGATGATCAAATCATCACCTTCCGACATCGGCTCATCGGAAAAATTCTGTTCATCCTCAGGGGTGAAAGTTATGGTTTTTACTGATTCCTTCTTCTTTTCGGCAGCCTTAACCGGAACGGGAGGGGTGATGCGCTGTACTTCCGTGCCGGGGTATTCTTTGTATTCATAACTGTCCTGTCCCTTGGAGACGCGAACTTTCACGGACTCCTTCAAGGGATTCAGCTCGACCACCGTACCGCGCCCATCGGGGGTAAACACATCGCGGCCTATATGGGGAAGAAGCTTGCGCGCGCGTTCGTATTGATCCTGCTCATACTTCAGGCAGCACATCAGCCGGCCGCAGACCCCGGAAATCTTTGTGGGGTTCAGGGACAGGTTTTGCTCCTTTGCCATTTTGATGGACACAGGCTGGAAATCGCCCAGGAAGGTCGAACAGCACAGCGGGCGTCCGCAGGAACCCAGGCCGCCCAGCATCTTCGCCTCATCCCTTACACCGATCTGTTTGAGCTCGATCCTTGTTTTGAAGGCAGCGGCCATATCCTTCACAAGCCCGCGAAAGTCCACCCGGCCATTGGATGTGAAGTAGGCGATCAGCTTGTTGCGGTCAAATGTGTACTCTACCTTGACCAGCTTCATATCCAGCTTGTGCTCGGCGATTTTTTGCTGACAAACTTTATGAACGTTTTTTTCGCTTTCCAGGTTGGCGCGATGCTTTTGCGCATCCTCCTCGCTGGCGACACGGATCACGTTTTTCAGGGGGGAGGAGATGTTTTCCTCGCTGATCTCATGAACACCCATGACGCACTGGGCATACTCCACGCCCCGCGCTGTTTCGATGATCACAGAATCGCCTGCCGTGGGCCATAGGGAGCCTGGATTAAAGTAATATAGCTTACCGGCGTTTTTAAAACGAACGCCTATCACCATTGGCATTGATATATCTCCTTTGTGATAGAAAATAACAGACGGTCTGCGATAGCTTGCCATGATACATTGCTTGCCTTGTACCTGCGCGCTTCAAACAGCGCTTCAAGAACACGCTTAAGACCCGTTGTGCCGGCCTGAGACCATGCGGAGGACAAATGCTTTGCGGCAATCAGGTGATTTTGGGCCAGTGCCTGGCGGGCTTCCTGCTCAAGCATGTCGAGCAGAAGATCCGCGGAGTCTTTGGCATCCTTCAGCAGACTTGAGGCAGCGGGTATGTCGGAAAGCTTTCTGACGGAAAAAAAGGTTTTCTCAGCCAGCGCCTTCGTGTCCCAATAGGATGAGTCCTTGCTGACTGACAAAGCAAACCCCGGGCGGCCGTTTGACAGGCGGGAGAGCTCACTCGCCTGTTCATTGCCGCAGCCTGAGCGGCGCAGCAGGTCCGCAATCCTGTCATCCTCAATCGCGGGAAGCCGCACCATGCTGCAGCGGGAGATGATCGTAGGCAGAACAGCCCGCTCATTGTCACAGGTCAGCAGATAGAAATCGTGCTCCAAGGGCTCTTCCAGTGATTTGAGCAGCGCGTTTTGGGCTTGTATGGTCATCAAATGCATGCCGCTGATCACGATGACGCGCGGTCCTGCCTCCATCGGATGCAGTGAGAGGGCGCTTATCAATGAACGCAACTGCTCAATTTTGATGGTCTTTGTTCCATCCATAACACCCAGGCTGAGCAGGTTGCCATGCCTTCCTGACAGGCAGCGGCGGCATGCCTGGCACTCCCCGCAGGGCTTTTGCGCCTCCTGAGATTGACAAAGAAGGATCTGCGCCAGGTAGGATGCAAACCCTGCCTTCATCGTACCGGAGGGCCCGCATAAAAGAAGCGCATGAAATGCCTGCCCCTTGCGGTACTCCGCAATCAGACGGTCATGCGCTTGGCTGAATGACTGGTAATTAATTCCTTGCGACACAAATACCCTTTAGACTGCCTTGCGGCTTACATTTTGAGAAACTGATCGACCGAGAGCACAAATACCGTCGCACCCCCGACTGTCACTTCTATTGGATACGGAGCATACATGCCGGTCGCTCCGCCGATAGTAACCGGAGAGGTGGCAATCTGCTTGCGGCTCTTGCACACCTTCTTAATGATATCCATGCAGGGATCAAATTTTTCATCATCAACGCCGACAAGCAGGGTAGTATTACCAGCCCTTAAAAACCCACCTGTGGTCGCAAGTTTTGTAACGCTGAAACCTTCGTTCATCAGTTCGCTGATCAAGTGAGAGGCATCCTCATCCTGAACTATGGCAATAATCAATTTCATCATGTTATCTATCTCCTTTACAAGACGCGGTGATTGCATTGATACCTCGCATAAAAATTATATCACGTTTATAGCAAGCAAGACAAGCCCGGCCAAGCCGGATGCTTGTCATTTGCTATGACGTATGATAATATCAGTTTGTTATTTGGCGCTTTCGCGCCCGATAAAATCATTAAAGGAAAGCATTCAGTGCAAGAGATTCACCTGTTTATTGATGCGATGGGCGGTGACCACGCTCCAATTGCCCCGGTCAAGGGCAGTGTTTTGGCCTTACGCCGTGATCCCCGCTTAATAATATCGCTGGCAGGTATACTTTCTGAGATTGAGCCGCTTCTTGCCGATGCCGGCGATGTGCGCGGCAGGATTACACTGGTCGACGCGCCTGAGGTGATCACCAATCAAGACGCTCCTGCCTTGGCTGTCCGGCAGATGAAAAAGTCCTCCATTGTTATGGGCATGCTCTCAGTACGCGAAGGCGCGTCAGATGGATTTGTATCCGCAGGCTCGACCGGCGCTGTCCTGGTAGGCGGAATGCTTCGCCTGGGACGGATACAGGGCATTGAGAGGCCCGCTCTGGCACCGATGCTGCCCAATGGCAAAGGCCATTTTTTGCTGATCGACTGCGGCGCGAATGTTGACTGCAAACCTGAGTACCTGCAGCAGTTTGGCCTGATGGGTGACGCTTACATGAAGAAGATCATGAATATCACTACCCCCCGCATCGGGCTTGCCAATGTAGGGGATGAAGCAGAGAAAGGCAACGCGCTGGTCAAGGCGACTTTCCCGCTGATGCAGGCGTCCAAGTACAATTTTGTCGGCAATATTGAAGCCAGGTATATCCCCGCGGATACAGCGGATGTGATCGTATGCGATGGCTTTGACGGCAATCTTATTCTGAAATACACTGAAGGCATCGCCGCGACCCTGATGGGCATGATCAAGGGAGAACTTCGCGCCGACTTCCGCTCGAGGATCGGTGGATTCTTCGCTAAGCCCGCTCTTGGCCGGGTCAAAAAGATCATGGACTACACAGAGATAGGCGGCGCCCCTCTGCTGGGGGTCGCGGGGACAGTAGTCAAGGCGCATGGAAGCTGCGATGACTATGCCTTCGCCTCGGCTATACGGCAGGCATCCAATATGGTGCGAGCTCAGGTCGCTCAGACAATTATGAGCGAGCTGTAATCTATTCAAAAAAATCGGAGGAGATAAAATGGTATTTGATGAATTGACGGCGATGATAACCAACCAGCTGAAGGCAGCCCCCGAGAAGGTCACCCGCGAGGCCCGTTTGGTGGAAGATTTAGGCGCTGACAGCGCCAACGTAATGGTGCTGATCATGGACATTGAGGATCATTACGGCATACAGGTGGAAGATAGTGCTATCACCTCGCTGAAAACCGTGGGAGACGTGGTTGACTATATTGAGGAAAAGACTAAATAAACTGTGTTCATAGCTTATTCGGCTGCTGCACAACATGGCAGCAGCCATTTTTATGCGGAGGTTCTGGTATGCCGGATTATTCCGAATTGACGCGTTCAATCGGATACAATTTCAAAAACATCAAGCTGCTTGCTTTGGCCATGACACACCCTTCCTTTGGTGCCGATAATAACCAAAGGCTTGAGTTTTTGGGCGATTCTGTCCTCGAGCTATGCGTCAGCCAGAGACTGTATTTAAATCACACGGATATGAAAGAGGGACAGCTGACTGCTTTGCGCGCTACGCTTGTGTGTGAAGACACACTGTACATGATGGCGGAGCGCCTTGAGCTTGACCGCTATATCAAAATGACCCCGTCACTTCGCCCGGATACCCGCGGAAGAAAAAGCGTGATGGCGGACGCGGTGGAGGCGGTGCTGGCCGCCGTATATATCGACGGAGGTTTTGATTCTGCCAGGCAGGTGGTTGAAGCCTTATGGGCGGATGAATTTAACGGAAGGCCGGCCATTCAAAACAGCAAGAGCGATCTGCAGGAGTACCTGCAGGCCCGGCACTTAAGCGAACCGCAGTATGAAACCGTCCTGGAGGACGGACCCGCGCACAAAAGGCGCTTTACGGTGGCTGTCTCTTTGGACGGGAAAGAATTAGCCAGGGCACAGGGTAACAGCAAAAAGGATGCGCAGCAGCAGGCGGCGGCGCAAGCGTTTGAGATATTGATTCGTCAGGGGGAAGGGGTATGAAGCTCAGCCGTGTGGAAATACAGGGCTTTAAATCCTTCGCCCAGAGAACTGAGCTGTCGTTTGACAGCGGAATAACCGGCATTGTCGGCCCCAACGGATCAGGTAAAAGCAACATCGCGGATGCCGTCAGGTGGGTGCTTGGTGAGCAGAGCGCCAAAATACTGCGGGGCTCGAAGATGGAAGACGTCATATTCAACGGTACCCAGACGAGAAAGCCGCTGCCATACTGTGAAGTCTCTCTCCAGTTTGATAATGAGGACAAGGCGCTGAACTCTCCTTATTCTGAGGTACTGGTGACGCGGCGGGTCTACCGCAGCGGCGAGGGCGAATATTTTTTGAACCGAGTCAATTGCCGCCTGCGTGATGTACTTGAACTGTTTCGGGATACCGGCATTGGCAAAGAAGGGTATTCCATCATCGGACAAGGGCGTATTGAAG
>JAEWRJ010000014.1 GCA_023460055.1 Bacillota bacterium
TTGGCTTTGGCATCCGTCTCCATCTTCAAAGCATCCGCCCTGGCGGTCTCAAGCCGGGCTGACAGGGTTTCCACCTGCGCGGTCATTATGTCCGCGTTGGCTTTGGCTTCTGTTTGCATCTGTAACGCGTCCGCCCTGGCAGTCTCAAGCTGGGCTGTCAAGGTTTCAACTTGCGCAGTCAGTTTATCCTCGCTGGACTTCGCTTTCGTCTCTGCCTTCAGGGCATCCGCCTTTGCTGTCTCAAACTGGGCTGTCAGGGCTTCCACCTGTGCTGCCAGTTTATCCGCGTTGGCTTTAGCATCCGTCTCTGCCTTCAGGGCATCCGCCTTTGCTGTCTCCAGCTGAGCTGTCAGGGATTCAACCAGTACTGCCAGTTTGTCCGCGTTGGCTTTGGCTTCTGTCTGTGCCTGAAGGGCATCCGCTTTTGCGGTTTCCAACTGGGCTGTCAGGGAATCCACCTGTGCTGCAAGCTTGTCAACGCCGGATTTGATCTCTATCTCAGTCTTCGGCGCTTCCGCGTTTACAGTCTCCAGCCGGGCTTTCAGGGTTTCCACCTGCGCGGTCAGCTTATCTGTTTTGATCTTGGCTTCCGTCTCCACAATCAAGGCATCTGCCTTGGCAGTTTCCAGTTGGGCTGTCAATGTCTCCACCTGCGCGGCCAGATCTTCCGATTTGGTCTTGATGTCCATCTCTTCCTTTAAAGGCAGATCATCAGTTTTAGTCTTGGCTTCCGTGTCATGCTTCATCGCATCCGCCTTGACGGATTCCAGTTGAGTTGTCAGACTCTGCACTTGCAAGGTCAGTGTATCAGCGTTGGTTTTGGCTTCCGTCTCAGCTTGTTGAACCTCCGCCCTAGCAGTTTCAAGTTGGGCTGTGAGGGTTTCCACCTGTGAAGCCAGGCTATCCGCATTGGTCTTGGCTTGCGTCTCCGCTTTCAGCGCTTCCGCCATGGCGCTCTCAAGCTGGGCTGTCAGGTTCTCCACCTGAGAGCTCAGTTTGTCGGCCTTGGCCTTTGCTTGCGCCTCTGCCATATGAGCCTCTGCCTTGGCGGCATCAAGCTCGGCTGTCAGCGCTTCTATCTGCGTGGTCATACTATCCTCTTTATCTTTGGCTTCTGTTTCAGCCTTGAAGAAATCAGCCTTTGCAGTCTCCAGCTGTGTTGACAGCGCCTCCACCTGCGAGGTCAGCTTATCCTCATTTGCCTTGGCCTCTTCAGACGCTGTATCAAGCGCCTTTTGCGCCTCATGAAGCTGAGCTTCCAGCGCTTTGACATTGGAGTTTGCCTGATTCTTCTGGCTGATAAGCACGCCTATCCCGGCTGCAGATGCCAAAATGACAATGACCAGAATCACAGATAGTTTTTTCATCTTCCCATCCTCAATTCATCTCTAGATTTATCGGAGGTTTCGCGAATCAGCTTGATCAGTTTTCCCTGCCAATGTGACACGTTTCCTGGGATGCAATATCAATTGTGATCTACAAAAGACCATAGTTTTTATCATTCTAATTTATAACTGATTTATCAAAATATGTCAAATGGCTGACGTGGTAATTTCAAATCAGATTTGCAGCATTTTACTCGCTCAGGATAGTTCAATGTTGCCGGAATACTTGAAATGCAGACGCCAATCGATCTGAGAATCAATGCCGCACTCATTATATACAGATACTCTATGAAGACAGGTCATCTGTGATATAATAGCTTTGTAACACTCGATATTGCGTTGCCGGTTCTACTTTAGTACTTTGCATTGGGGCCAAGAAGCGACGAGGAGATAAAACTATGAAAACAAGAATCAACAGGAAGAACGGCAGCAAAATATCCATCCTGGGATTTGGATGCATGCGTCTGCCAACAAAAAATGGGAATATTGACGAATAGAGATCGATAGAATTAATTCGATCTGCCGCTCGGGCGGGGGTGAATTATTTCGACACCGCCTATATTTATCATCGCGGGAAGAGCGAGGTCCTTCTTGGCAAAGCGCTTGCAGGTGATCTCCGTACGCAGGTCAGCATCGCCACGAAACTGCCTCCTTTCATGGTGCGCAAGCTGGATTCAGCCAAGAAAATCCTTGCCACGCAGCTGCAGAGGCTGCAGACCGACTACATCGACTACTATCTGCTGCACATGCTGGTCGACCAGGCGATGTTTGAGCGTCTGAAGCATCTGGGCGTGATGGAATGGCTGGAGGACCTCAAAGAGAAAGGGGTCATTCGCAATATTGGCTTTTCCTTTCACGGCGCTAAGCGAGATTTTGAATCGCTGATCCAGGCGTATCCATGGGACTTTTGTCAGATTCAGAACAATTATGTAGATGAAAACAATCAAGCCACAAAGTCAGGTCTGCAGCTGGCGTACGATCTGGGGATCCCTGTCATTATCATGGAACCCCTGCGCGGCGGAAAACTGGTCAATCGCCTGCCCCAGGAAGCGTTGGCGGCGTTTTCCACCTGCGATCCGCGGCGTTCGCCGGCGGAGTGGGGGTTGCGATGGGTTTGGAACCATCCCCAGGTCACTGTGGTTCTCTCAGGCATGAGTGACGAGGCTCAGTTGGAAGAGAACCTGCGCATCGCCGGCGAAGCCGAAGCGGCATCTTTATCTCCGCTGGAACTGAGCGTCTTTGAAGCAGTAAAAGCGATCCTGCTGGAAAGGACCAAAGTGAACTGCACCGCATGCGGTTACTGCATGCCATGCCCGCATGGCGTTGACATCCCCGGGTGCTTTTCCTACTATAATGATAAGTACCTTATGAATCCGCGATCAGCGAAGCTTGAATACTTGCGCAATCTTGGCGGATTGGCTGCGCACCCTTCCAACGCATCCCTATGCCAACGATGCGGAAAATGCGAGCCGCATTGCCCCCAACACATCGAGATCATCATGGAACTGGCTCAGGTCCGCCGGGAGATGGAAGGGCCTGTGTACAAGCCAATGGTATTCATAGCTCGAAAACTGATGAAGATCAGATAAAGCCGGACGCTTTGAAGGAGATGCAGACAGATCCTACGGATAGGTTTATAGCGTTGTAAACTGTACCCAACCAATCGGAAATTATGGTTTTTAATAAACCGACTGATAGATTGACTGGGTACAGTATTAAATCATTAGACATTTTTTTACTGGATCTCAATCCTCAAGCGATACTTCCTCCCCTGCTCTGAATACCCGCTCGATGCCGTATGGTTTGCCGTCCGGTTGCTCCGATGGCCGCACATGTCGATGGTCAAACACGGTGATATCAGCGATATAGCCTTCCTTCAGGTACCCGCGGCCGTTGATGCCAAACCGGTCGGCGGTCGCGCCTGTCATCTGGCGCACGGTCTTTTCCAGCGTCCCCTGCTTTGCCGCCAGGCGCAGGAACTCCGGGAAGCAGCCGAAGGCGGCGGCGTTCTGAACGCCCTGTTCCTCCACCCAGGCGTCGGTCATGCACAGGCAGCAGGGATCATCCATCAGCCGGGACAGGATTTCCGGTGTCAGGTACTTGCGCATCAGCACGCGTCCCTTTCCCCCGCTCAAGTCCACCAGCCGCAGGTAGGCGTCCATGTCGCTTGTTTTCCATTCGCGGGCGATCTGGTGGACGGACTTGCCGCACAGCGCCTCCTGCCCATCTGCTACCCATGCCATCACGATATCATCAAAATTAAAGCCCAGCATCATTTTGGTCACGTTCACCTCAATGGCAACGCGGGCGCGCGCCGCGGAAGACGCCCGTTTCTCCAGGGGCAGAGCTAGGTACCAGGGCGGCAGCACCACCGTAATGATGGACGCGCCATATGTCATGGCGTACGAGTCATACATGATGTCTATGCCCTCAGCCCGCGCGCTGTGGATCATCTCCAGCGCCTGATCGGCCGTGCGCCAGGTCCTGGAACCCACAAATATCAGATGGGAATACTGCAGCTTCACGCCTGTCTCCCGCGCTAAGCGTATCATTTCGTCCAGCGCGCGCAGGTTGTGCGCACGCCCGCCCACCGGCGGCTGGTAGGACGTGGATACGGCGGACAGCGCCCGGCCGTGCACAGCAAGGACTTTGCCGCGGCGCGCCGCGATCTGCGCCGCGCGCTTCAGTTCCTCATAAGGCGCGTATCGGTCCGGCTCATACATCAGGCCCAGGGATATGCCGGCCGCGCCGTCATCCAGGGCTTCCTCGATCAGGCGGTCAAGGCGCGAAAGCTCCCCCTCATCCAGCGCCCTGCCAGCATTGCCGCTGACGGATATCCTGCCGCTCATATGCCCATACAACGGCACGATGTGCACCGGCTGGCCGCGAAGCGCCGGGGCAAAGCCGGCCAGCGAAGAAAAGTCCCTTCCCTCCTCATCCGGAAACTGAAAAAGACCGCTCCCCAAAATATGCTTGTACTTGCTGTCCTTTTCAAACCCGAAAGGGGAAAAGCCGCAGTTGCCAGTCACCTGCGTGGTGATACC